>PFOB01000079.1:0-10442 GCA_002792315.1 Candidatus Roizmanbacteria bacterium CG_4_10_14_0_2_um_filter_39_13
CGGACATTTTTAATCATGAATATAAAAATTGATAATAAAAGGTCATTGTAACAATCTAAAGGAGTAATTACAGCCGTATATTTTGGCAATTAAGTCCATAAATCATTATTCTATAAAGCATTTTCTACAATAAAATGTACCTGCCAAATTGCGTAATCCAGAAGCTCAACGCCAGCCTGACCGTCAAAATCTGCCGTTTTCACGCATTCTGCACCACGTTCTCCTTCAACATATTCCGCTTTCCAGCATTCAAAATCAGTCTTATTAATGATATCGTCACAGTTTGCGTCACCCTCAGGGTATCTTGGACACTCGCCAGGGTCTGCCGGTGTGGGAGTCAGCACTCCGACTGCAGTTGGAGAAGGGATTACGGTCGGATCAATGCTCGTTGGCGACGGCGTTTGAGTGGGAGTAGCAGTAGGAAGAGGAGTACTTGTTGGGGTATGGGTGGGAGTTATCGTTGCCGTCGGTGTATTTGATGGGGTTAAAGTCGGCGTGAATGTGGGTGTTTGAGTCGGCAAAGGTGTGTTTGTTGGGGTTGGAGTTGGGGTGGGTAATGTTCCACACTGAATTTGTGGTCCTTCAACGGCTTCAGTCCACACATTATTTTGCACGCTATGGACCCATGTTTTATAACTCACTCCTTGCCGGATAGGTTGGATAATTTGATTGGTCGTAGTTTGACCACATTGATCTCCCAAATTAGGTTTTGTGCATGATCCATTCCATGAATCAGGATTCGCATCCATCCGAACTTCAAATCGTTCAGCCGCACCGAGTGTTTGCCAGCTGAGCGCAACCTCTGTATTGTTGTTTCTGCACTCATAATAGAATCTTCGTGGCAACGGAATCTCACAGATAAAATTTTGCCCATCCATTGCGGGACTATATCCATCCTGATTAACCGCATGAACCCACCAATCATTTTGCTCTAATGGAACTATTGGGATAGTGACATATGTTTCTGTTGTTGAAATACACGCATCACCTTCGTTTGGTCTTGAGCAGCTATCATTCCACGATGGTGTTTTTGAATCAAAACGAAACTCATATGATGAGGCACCAGCAGCCCTATACCAGTTGATATATGCGACTCCTTGCTGTAAATCACACATATAATACGGTCCGCGCGGTGTACTCGGAGTAACGGCAAAAATAGTCTGAGGAGATATCGTTATCCAAAGAAAGCAGGATGCAATAATGAATACATTTATATGCTTATACATTCCCATCGAAAATTGAGACAGCAGTTTACTGCGCATATCTCAATGATAGCATGATCAGTCATTCTCGTCTTGTGTTAATATATACATACAAAAAGATGGGTGTAGCTTGCTTAGAAAGAGTTTGACATTCATTATCTTTGTGCGTATAATCCTGAAATACTATGTCGGACACATCCAAACACAAACCTTCCGTATCACTCGATAACTTACCCGATCTTATGACGATCCGAGAAGTTTCCGAACTTCTCCGCGTATCTCCACTTACCATCAAACGTTGGGGCAAAAAAGGAAAGCTTCCGGCAATTCGAATCAACTCACGGGGAGATCGAAGATATAAAAAAGAGGTGATTTTGCGGCTTTTGGGAGAGAATAAAGAAGAATAAGCCTAATGTAATCATCTGCAAAATCAATACTACATGCTATTCTGGTTCATCGCTCAGTGCTATTAGTTATAATGACTGTACTGAAGAAAAGTTATTATTATATACATGCCAGAAATTGGAACTGACATTAACCCACAAATAGGCCTAGAACCTCAAATTTGCCTCGATCATACTCCATTACCACCTTCTATTGAAAGATGTTTTCAGAGAGCAACGGTACAATTGCCCCGAAATGACTACATTTCTCGCATGAGAAATGGCGTTAAGAAACATGAAATGATATGGGTATACGACACAATTGCACATCAATTACCCGCTGACGAGGTCGGAAAAGCATGGGGATTAGCCCAAGCAGAGTCATTGGCGCGAATTGAAAACCGCATTCGTCTTTTCCAAAAAGGAAGAACACAGATTGCCGAATCAAAACAATTTGCATTTCGAACATTTAAACGACGCTCAGATGGTGGCATCATAAAAAACGATCCGAGAACCGCACTATCTCTCCTTCCAAGTGAACTTCATGAATCGGGCATTGATTCAGCAGGTGCGTCAAACATGATCTATCCAGGACTTCTCTGGTATGAGAATACATTCCCTGTTGGCCTTGAAGTTGAGCATGGCATCGATACAGTTGAAGTACTGGTGTATAACAATAGGCCGTACATTGTTCCATCGCTTGATGACCCCACAACAGTTAGATTAGTACATCTTGATAACGATAAAAACTATGGAGATATGAAAACAATACCCCTGGCAGAAGCACAGAAAGAACAGTACCCAACTCTCAGAGAATTACTTATTGGTCAGATTGAGATTGATATTAGTTAATATTGAAGTTCCAATGAATGTTTTTGAGTTTTACTAAGCCTGGGATTTTATAAATTATTGTTTTGGATTATTGTTCACAACAATACGTATACTATCTCCAATAATATTCATATCTATACTTTCTGCAGCGATATACACATTGGCTAATGCGGTCTTTGCTCCTTTAAGGATATCTGCATTTTGTATCATGCCTAATACTTTTCCCCTAGATCCCTTCAAAAATGCTTTTCCAAGAAAACTTAAATCTTCTATTGAAATGTCTACATCTGCTAATTGCGGAACTCCATCCACAATTCTAATATTTCCACTGATACTTGTTGGCTTGTTTTTTCCAAGTGCCATGGCAATTTTTACATAGGAACCTATTGCGTTACCAGTAAAATGAAGTGATCCATCATTATTTTGGTGTATAGAAAATGAGTTAAACTTCATATCGCTTACAAAATTTTGTGCCTTATCAGTTTGTAATATCTGTTCAATTATCTCGGGCATAAACTCTTGAGTCATGGCTGGATTGAGGGTCAAAGCGATAACCCTATGATTTTGGGCCTCAGCCTGAATATCTGGAAATTGATCCATCAAACTTCTGCTGGAGTCTATTCTAACTTCATATTCATGAGGCGGAGCGGTTTTTTCTGGTGGTGCTGGACCTTGTTTTGAAAGCTCAGCTTCTTGATGTTTTTTTGTTGCCTCTCGTTGCCGCGCCGCATCAAGTTCTACTTGAGATACGGTGGGAATACTGGGCTGAGAAAGCCATATGTTGTAATTATGTCTTTGGCTCGGATCTAATAAGGCTCGATATGCATCTTGGACGTATGTATTGAGCACAGTCATTTGCCTCTGCTGACGAGGTGTCAGAGAAATATGATAATTGGCTTCTTGGTATCGGGCTAACATTACGTCTATAGCTCGCTTTATTTCATCATCACTTGCGGTTTGTTCAACTCCTAGAAGTGTGTAGTAATTTGGGACTTGATAGTCAGCAGTAAATTGCAAAACGCGAAGATTTTCATAGATCTCATCAATTTGTCTTAGAGATTCTGCATCAAACTGCCAAGGTTCTTCTGGCGCTGGCTCTTCTATGATTGGCAACGCAGGACCAGATGTAGTCGGAGTATCGATTAATGATCCTGCACATGCTGGGCAGTAAGGAAGTCTTCCACGTGGCAATTCATTACCACAATGGGGACAGGTTCTTATATTACTTCCTTCTTCTTTATCATCGGGTACTACTTCCTCTTCTTCTTTATCATCGGGTACTACTTCCTCTTCTTCTTTATCATCGGGTACTACTTCCTCTTCTTCTTTATCATCGGGTTTAGGAATTGAAAACCATGGTTCATCCCATTTGGTGAGATCAACTATACCTGTTGCTGCGTCCGCGTGATGTGGAGTGTCCACTGGCAATGGACTTTGCCCTTGTTTATCATATGAAGCAAGTAATTCATTCAGATATTCATACTCCTCACGATCCGCTTGGGACATAAAGAGCCCCGGGGACACTGTCACCACATCCTCAGCCAGTGCATCCACGTGTAGTTGTCTCATTGCGTCCAAATCAATCTCCCAAATACTGGGGTCTCCGTCAAAATCTATATCTGCAAGTCCGGTGCTCAAAGCAAACGTAGCAAATTCAATGGATTGCTGTGGATTTAATGAAATGGATTTTTTTGTAGCTATTTCAAGTGACATGTTGATGAATCTTTATTGTTGAGGTTTATTTTTATCGTGCATTTCTTCCGAGAGTGAGATTGCTTCCAGAAGCCGGTCTACTTGTGCAACTTTTTCATCGTCTCCTGCATCCACAAATACCTCCCACATTCTTTCTAATTTTGCTCGATTTGCCTCTGCAATTGTGTCATATTCAGCGGCTACCGTTTCTGCTGCTGGAATTTCAGCTTCAAGTTCTTGTATTCGCGCTTGTAGCTCATCTGCAGTCATGTCTTCTGGGGATTTTATTTCTTCATCACCATCAATACCACCCTCATCATCCTCTGCTTCACTGTGTACACCTCCCCCATATCCAACTCGTTCTACAACACTCTTCGTTCCTCTTCGCGCAGTCTCAAGGCTTGGTTGGGGTGACTGGTCTCCAGAAGTACCCTCCACTATTGCTTTATCTCCACCTGCTCTCAACCTTTTCACCCATGCAGCAACAAATTTATCATAATCAAATGCTCGTAGCTCTTTTCCTCTCAAAATTTGAAGTTGATGATCCAGCTCTCCCAGTTCATCTGTTGTAAGATCGTCGTACCCATGTCTTGTAATAGCGCCATTGTACGCATCCATGTCTGGCTCAAATGGTTCTCGCTCTGGAGCAGCTTCTTGCGGTTCGTCAAGTGACGAACCCGATGCGGGCTGATCAGCAGCTAGATGCGGTGGCTCTTGAGCTGGTTGTGAAGGTTCGGAAGCCGGAGGAGCCGGTGGAACTGCTCGTTGAGCAGGTGCTGGTGGGACTTGGACGGGAGATGGAGGAGTTGGAACTACTCTTGAAGACGGACTCAATACATCATCAGAGTCTTGATCAGGATGCTGATCGGGCGATGGTTGAGATGCCGGTTCGGATGTTGGTGTTGACTGCTTCGCAGCTCTTCTTCGCGCATTGGTTCTATCATTTTTTTGCCTGAGGGCTTCAAGCTCTGGCCCATCTGTTATTGGATTTTCGCGCGCAGCCAAGGCACGTTGTATTCTTGCAGCTCGATTTGCTGCACCAATATCTCCATCGGGGTAGTTTTCTCCCATTGGATGAATATCATCTTCAATATCATCAACGGGGAGTTGGCGTTCAGGGGCTCGATCGGCAAAATGCTGCTGACTCAATGGCGTATGATCCGGATCAACTGCAGGAGCGGCCTCAATAGTAAGCTCAGATCCACGCTGCGTTGGAGGAAGTTGTTCTTCGATATCATTGAGCGCTACTTCGTATTCAGCAACATCAGTTATTCCATCGAGTGATGCGTACAATGTATCAATTCTTTGAAAATGTGCCATCAGGGGATCTGCCACTTGTTCAACCGGTCGTGGTCTATTTGCACCTGGTAATTCTCCTCTATTTACTTCTGCCATAATATATGAAATTATTTTGTATCACTGAGCGCCAAGAGCTTACTTCGGACATCTTCAAGTTCATGCTCTGTCGCATTTTGTAATCCTGATTCAACAATTTGTTTTTCGGTATCTTCTTCTATTTTGTGATATTCCTCGTCATCAATAATATGCGGATTCCCCTTTTCGTCAAAGAGTGCATTTTGTATATTTTCTTGTAGCTTGATTTCGTACAGTACATAGTATGCTTTCCAAATAATTTTTCCCACCTGAAATCTCCGATCCGGATCCATATCAGGAAGATCTTTCAATAATTGATCGCGAAATGTTGGATCAAATGGCAATAATTCAATAATTTTTTCCGTTGTTATATCTGACATAGGACAAATAAATATTACTTCATAACCTTCGCCCGATCAACATAATCTTGTATCAAAGCCTCAAATCCATCGTGCACTTGCATCGGACTCATACTTCTCGGGATTCCTGCAGCTCTGTTTCCATCAAGAGCAACTTGAGTCATAATAAATACATTGCGCAAATTTAAGGGTGGTCTTCCCACTGTGCCAAGATTGAGACTGAGCATAGTATTCATCTTTTCAGCAATAGCATCCGGACTAAATTGAGGATGATCCACAAGCTCTTCAAACCGCTCTGCACGCTTATCTGCATCAAGCTTCTGATATCCTGTCATCGCATTCAAAAGCGCGTAGTAACTTCCGGGCAGGATGCGACGGACTCGCGCACCTGCTGGCCCACTAAAACGCTCTGCTTCCGTGAATGTTTCATCAGTAGGACGTATTGGATGATATGATTGATTTTCCCGCGCCATACCTCGTGGCCCTGCCCAAGATCTCACCCAAGGAAATATTTCTGTATCCTGACGACCGGCAAGCTGAACCACCGTCTCCACAAATATCCGTTTGTCTTTCAGTGTTTCTACCGCGGTCTTTGCTTCGGTATCCTGATCGGCGATATGACGAGTATTAGCATCGATTGTATTTTGTACGCTCTCTGCATGCGTTCGCACCTGAAATCGTCTCCCCGCCTCCTTCATGGCTTTCCCAATTATATTCAAGTTTGCAGCGGCAGCGGCACCAGCAACGCCACGTGCAGCTGCATCGGTCAGTTTATCTTTTATCTGATCTGGCGTAAGTGTCAGTAAATCTTGCTCAGATAGTCCTAATCCTGGAGAAGTGACCTGATCAAACTCGACATGAGCGACAATCAGATGTGGATTTTCATTTCTCAATCGCGCTTCCACAACTGCGCGCATCACTTCTGTTTTATGTTGATCGTTTTCTTCCTCTGGCCAACCGACAGCATTTGGCGGGATGCCATGTGCCTGATTTATTCGTGAAAGTATCTCGTGAAGTGGCTCATTAATAAGATCTGCTTCTTGAAGTCGAACCCCTCCTGCTGCAGCAAGAGCTGCATCAATACCAACCGTGATATCTCCGTATACTTTTATTCCCGTTGCAAACTCTGTACGAAGAGTTTTTGCTGACTCACTCGTTACCGCAATCCCCTCATCTGCTTTTTTCAGCTCGTCTCTGAGGTCAGTAAGTGCTTTGATTGGATTTGCTGCATGTGTTTCAACTAACTTGTCAAGTTCTGCTGTCGTCACTTTATCACCATCAATCCCATAGGTCGAACCAACCTCTCGTCGTGCAGCTGTCAGCTTGGAAAGTGCAGTATCGTACTCTGAAATACGGTCAAGTTCAGTTTTTAAAGATGTCTCTGCTTCATTGTTATATTTTTGAAGATTATTCTTTTCTTCTGTCAAAGTCATCAACTTAACTTCGACATCCCCAATTGTTGCTGGACGCCCAAGACCTAATTCAGTGCCAATTCTTCGATTTTGCTCGATTAACTTTGCGTTTGCTTGATTATATTTTGTGCGAAGTTCATCACTATGACTGAGAAATAAAAGATGTGCATTTGTTGCAAATTTAGCACTCTCATTGGGTGGATGAAGATTTCCTGCTCGAATTTGCTGCTCTACCCCAAATCCATTTACCATTGATTGGGTGAGCATTCCGACCAATGCTTGTTTTCGAATTTCAAACCTTTCTCGGGATTCAGTAATTGCTCGATTGATTACAACATCTGAGATACGATCTACTGGATTAAGGTTTTTATTAATTAATTTGCTTATTGAAGATGCCGATCGTGCATTGTATAAAACTGCTTCATTCCCGTTGACGAATGCAGAGCTTAATACCGTTTGTAGTTCTGGATCTATATTGGCTATTTTGTTATTTTGTTTCGCTTGTGCTTCCGAAATATACGAAATCACTGACATAATGTTTTCTGGATCTGCGTTGACTGCGTTACTCCATGCGCCTGTAACTCCATTTGCCGAAGCCTGATTAATACGATCCATCACTTGACTAAAAGTCATTCCTTGAATACTAGTTGGTGATAAATCATATGCAGTTCCATCAGTAGCAGTTACTATCGCTTCAATTTTTCTTACACCTTCCCAATAGACTTCTGGATTCCCCTTTAGCACTTCTTCAACGACCACATTAACTTTTCTGACATCTCTATATTCATTTATTTCACTTATAGCTTGAGTCATTTTCCCATGTTCAGATGTGAGATGTTGAATTTGGTTGTTTGTGTTTGTTAATCTAGATTCAATATTTTCGTTGTGATCAACTGTCCAAGTCTTCTCTAGATCAACTACTTCTTTCCAGGCTCGTACTCGTTCAGAAAAAATTGAATTTGCTTGAATGAGTAAAGTTCGTGACTCATCATTTGTAAGCCTCCCAGCAAGTCTGCCAGCACCAGCTGGAATTGCTCCTCCAAGTAATGTAAGCTCTGCTGGCGTCATCGATCGAAGGTCGTTTGATGAAAGTCTCAAATATCCAACAACATGGTCCAAAAGAGGAGAGTTGCCAACGAGCGGCTCACGTTCACGCGCTTTTGCTTCAGCAATTACTCGAAGAACCTGCATACGATGATCTCTATTCTCCTGTGATGGCCATCCTCTTTTTGGTCCAACAGCAACAGCAGAATCAACTCTATATGTCTGATTTATTTTTGCGAGAACTGTATCTAAACTAGATCTTGCGAGAAAATCATGACTTAAACCAAACTGTCCAAGTCCAACACCAACAAAGGTGTCATAAGCCTGTGAACATGAATCAAAAAAATCATCTATTTGCTCTCCCTTTGCCTTCTGTTCGTCATACGCAGCCTCAGCAGTGGCAAGTTTTTCTCGCAAATCGGTAAGCTTCTCTTTTGAAAGCCCATTTCTTCGCCCAATCTCAACATCGACTTCGGCGAGGGATTTAAATTTCTTTCCATTCCCAAATCGCTTGCTGATTTCTACTAATAATTGTGATCTCTTGTTTTCAGCCTCGATCACTGTCGTGATATTTCTTTGAGATGCTTCTAAAGTTTTATTTTCAGTTGTTAATTGCGCGCTTCGTTCTCGTGCCTCTTCTGAAACTTTCTTTGCCGCTTCACCACTTTCTTCGATATTATCTGTATCATATTGCAGTGCTGTTTTTACAGTCCCCAGAAGGGTCATATCACCGGTCCGTTGTTCCGCTTTTGAGGGACCTTCAGATTTAATAAGCTCTTGTACAAGTTCCCCCATTACCTCGATGCGCGCTTGATTTTTATATCTGAGAAGTTGCGCCTCATTTGCCGCCATCACACCCCCGGGATGTCCGTTCACCAGCTCACGGAGTCGAACATTAATGCGGTGGGCATGATCAGATCGATTTTGCTCCATTCGGCTGATTACTTTGTCTGGATCTCCAGCATAGGTGAAAAAACTTTGTTCGGGAAGTGCATCTAAATTTTGCAGATCGACTCCCCAAGATTGATACGTCATGAGCCTCAGAAGGACCATATCTCCCAGTTGCTTCTGAACTTCGCTTACTTGTTCGGATGAATAACGAGCAGTATCTTCTGCCACAACGTTTCCATTATCAACTCGAAAATTTCCCGGATCAATGCCGTATGCTCGAACCATAAACTCTCGATCTTCCTGACCCTGCATCATATTTAGCCCTTGTGCAAATGCTTTTTGATCAACATGATATCCTTTTCGAAGACCTCGATATATACCGTATACTGCAGGGGGTACGAGCGCGCCCCCAATGCCAAACGGCAAAACGCTCGCTGCTCCCGCAAGCTTTGCGCCAAGTGCACCAATGCCGCCGCCAGCAGCCATCGACCCTGCCATTCCCGCAAGACCCTTTACATTTGTGTTTTTGAACAGATTTCGAATCCAACCATCGTCAATGTTGAGGCTGACTTCAATATCTTGCGTACCATGCTTACGACGTGCTCCCGAATCTTTTTCACCCCTGCCATATCCTTTTCTCAAAACACCGGACAACCCAAGTGCGTAAAATTGCTGAGTCATGACCTGTTCCATCGCAGTCATCGCGACTTTCCAACCGATTCCGGTCCGCTCGCCATCGCCTTTCCCTTCTTCTTTCAACAGTTTCCCCAGTTTGTCATAATCTATCTGGTCATTTGTAATCGCACGATCAAGGAGTGTAGATTCAGCCTGATGAGCTTCTAATGCCATCAATTTATAAAAGGACACGGGGTTATTATTTTTAAAATCAAGGAGTCGCTGGAGATGGCTTCCCATTTGCTCCACCATTTGTTCATGTACCACGCGCGGAATGCCGACCATATTTTCTACATTTCCCGTTTCTCGATCTAAGCCTGGACCAACTTTATTGAGGAGTCTATTTTGTCGAATACTATATGCAGTTTCCCCCGCAGAAGTTGCACCAGCTTTAGCGCCTTCTGATGATTTGTTTGACGTTGTGGGAACTGTTGCATTTAAAACTTCCTGAGGAACAAGAGACATATACATTCAATACTAATTGATTTAAAAATGAAAAACAACTAAAATGATTTATAAATATGGCAAATGAACAACCACAACCACAACCAGCAGATTTAGTACCTCCACCAACTCAAG
>PFOB01000079.1:10521-11043 GCA_002792315.1 Candidatus Roizmanbacteria bacterium CG_4_10_14_0_2_um_filter_39_13
AGTCATCATTTATCCCATTCTCAATCTCAATCGCTACCAACAAAATCTTTCAGGCTTTCTAGAAGCGATGGAAAACTCAATGATTGAAGTTTTAAAGCAATTTGATCTTCAAGCCACCGGCAATCCTGATCGAGGCAATCCCGATCTCACCGGCATTTGGGTTGGACCTCGAAAAATTGCGTCAATAGGAATCGCTGTAAAAAGATGGGTAACCTATCATGGACTCGCTCTCAACTTAGAGCACGACCCGCTCGCCTTTCAAGGAATAAATCCCTGTGGAAAGGACTCCTCTATTATGACCAGTTTAGAGCAAGAAATTGGTCAAAAAGTTGAGCGTTCTTCTTTTGAAGCTCAACTTTGCCAGATATTGATTCAACGCTTTCAAGAAATGGTCTAATCCCTGCAATCCAATGCTTGCAAAGCATCTTCGCCTGACTGAAAATAGAAGGATACATTAGTTCATATCCAGAGGAGTCTGTTTTGAGAATTTTCGATTATATCCAAGAAGGTGGCCCAATCATG
>PFOB01000006.1 GCA_002792315.1 Candidatus Roizmanbacteria bacterium CG_4_10_14_0_2_um_filter_39_13
TGGAAGTTGGAAGTTGGAAGTTGGAAGTTGGAAGTTGGAAGTTCTAATCTCAAACTTCTAATCTCTAACATCGAATCATGCTATAATAGCCTCATGTCAAAATATTTCCCCATCGATTTTGAAGAAAAATGGTCTAAACAGTGGGTCGCTGATGGATTATTTCAACACACATTTGATGCCAAAGATGTCACTGACGAAAATAGAAAGTATTTACTTTATGCATTTGCGTATCCCTCAGGAAGTGGTCTTCATGTTGGTCATGTTGAGCCACTAACCGCTTTAGATATATTAGCTCGCTACTATCGTTCTATTGGTAAAAAAGTTTTTTTCCCCGTTGGATGGGATGCATTCGGACTTCCTGCAGAAAACTACGCTATAAAAACGGGAATTCCTCCGGTCAAAACGACAAAAGATGCCATCGACACCTTCTCTCGACAGATTAAGCGCATCGGTGTTTCTTATGACTGGGGAGCAGAAATTGCAACCTGTCATCCTGGCTATTATCAATGGACGCAGTGGTTATTTCTCCAACTTTATAAGAAAAAGCTTGCCTATAAAAAATCAGCGCCCGTCAACTGGTGTCCCAGTTGCCAGACGGTTCTTGCCAACGAGCAAGTAGTTGAGGGTAAATGTGAACGATGTGATACAGACGTAATTCAAAAAAAAATGGAGCAGTGGTTTTTCAAAATTACTCAATATATGGATGAACTCATTTCTGGACTTGATTCAGTTGATTGGCCAAAAGCGACCAAACAGCAGCAGCTCAATTGGATCGGGAAGAGTGAGGGCGCAGAGATCAAATTTCAAATTTCAAATTCCGAAACT
The DNA here is from genome assembly GCA_002792315.1 of Candidatus Roizmanbacteria bacterium CG_4_10_14_0_2_um_filter_39_13. Taxonomy (GTDB): domain Bacteria; phylum Patescibacteriota; class Microgenomatia; order UBA1406; family GWC2-37-13; genus UBA1450. Next base: position 826 of record PFOB01000006.1, read on the forward strand.
CAAATTCCCGTATTCACGACTGCGCATGATACGATCTATGGTGCAACGTTCCTTGTTGTGGCGCCAGAACATAGCCTGGTTTCAGCATCAAAATTAACAGACGTGCAAGAATATCTCAAAAGTGCACAAAGTAAAACTGAAGAAGAGCGATTGGTAAATAAGGAGAAGACAGGAGTATTTTCTGGTTTGTATGCAATACATCCTCTAACAGAAAGAGAAATTCCTATCTGGATAGCAGATTATGTACTCGCTCAATATGGGACTGGGGCAATCATGGCAGTTCCTGGGAATGATGAGAGAGATTTTCAGTTTGCTCAGAAATTTGACCTTCCTATTACATATGTAGCTCAAAAGAACGACTCAAGTAATCAAGAATTTATCAGCTACTCAAAGGAAATTAAAGAGAATCCAAAACAATTTTTATTGATAAACTCAGGTGAATTTGATGGTCAAGATTTTGAAGCGGGGAGAGAAAATATTATGAAGAAATTGGATGATATGTCTGTAGGAAAACGAGAAATAACCTACAAGCTCCGCGACTGGCTCATATCTCGTCAACGATACTGGGGTGCACCGATACCTATTGTCTATGATCCAGAAGGAAATGCACATATGGTTAAAGAAGAACATCTCCCGTGGATGTTGCCGACGGACGTAGATTTTAAACCCACTGGAGAAAGTCCACTGAAGCTTTCAAAAGAATTTAATGAGCGTGTGGAAAAATTGTACGGAAAGGGATGGACTCCAGAGTATGACACCATGGATACGTTTGTTGATTCATCATGGTATTATCTTCGATTTACCGATCCACGAAATACAGATGAATTTGCACGGACGGAACACATGAAGAAATGGATGCCGGTGGATTTTTATATGATTGGGCCGGAGCATATTGTGCTTCATTTACTCTATAGTAGATTTTTCACCAAGTTTCTTCGTGATGAGGGATATCTTTCTGTTGATGAGCCGTTTGCAAAAATGAGACATCAAGGGATGATTTTGGGTCCCGATCATCGAAAGATGAGCAAGAGCAAGGGAAATGTCATCAATCCTGATGATGTGATCACCGAATATGGTGCTGATACCTTGCGTATGTATGAGATGTTTATGGGGCCAATCGATGCCGATAAACCATGGAGTGTTGAAAGTGTTCAAGGGCAGTATCGATTCTTAAAACGAGTATGGAGTTTGTTTGGATCACGTGTCATCCCGACCAGCGTGGAGGGATCCCTCGATCCTTCGACTTCGCTCAGGACAGGCTCCGCTCGGGATGACAATGAGGCGCTAACTCAACTTCTCAATAAAACTATAAAAAAGGTAGGGGACGATATTGAAGCTCTAAAGTTCAACACGGCGATTGCTGCTTTGATGGAATTTCTCAATGAAGTCGACGATAATTTGAGTTTGGATGATGCTAAGAAGTTTTTAAAAATATTATCACCATTTGCGCCGTTTATGACCGAAGAGATTTGGCGATCTCAACTTGGCGGGAAAGAATCAATTCATACCGTTTCTTGGCCCATGGTTGATGAATCAGCTCTTCAAAAAAGTACGGTAACGATCCCGATTCAAATCAATGGAAAAGTACGAGGATCAATAAATATCTCAGTTGACGATCCTCAAGAGCAGGTCATTCAAAAAGCCCTCACTGTGCAAAAAGTTCAGCAATATATCACTGACAATTCATACAAAAAAGCAATTTACGTACCGGGAAAAATCCTCAATTTTATCGTATAGGGTTACTGTCACCAGCACAGTTGTATACCCTCAAAATATGGCTAAAATGCATTGTTTATGAGGAGAGACGTACTTCATCATGTCCAAACATTACAACCTGTGAAATGTAGCCAAAAAACCCTCTGAAAAGAACAATCGAAGAAAGCATCGATATGTTTTTGAATGTTCCTCGAATCAGACCGATTTTTTCTGATTTTACCGTATCGTTTGAAGATATTCTGAGATATTCAACGTTCTTGTTTTCATCCATCATGTACTGATTTATCGCGATCTCAAGTTGATAGCGTTTTGGAGAGTATTTGGAAAAAATACAGAGTAAATCACGTCTCTTAAGAACTCGCTTTCCTGAAAATATGATGTCATGGCGCGACAGACGTGTCTCTATGTTTGGATGAAGATCAGGTAGTAAAAGCATATCAAGCGTGGGATTATTTTCAAAATATTTAATTGCATGGGATAATTCATCAGCTTTAAGATTCTTCAAATCGGCATCAAGAAGAAATAGAGTATCACCGTGAGATGTGTGAAGCCCAAGCTGCACTGCATGACTTTTACCACATTGCCCTTCTGAAGAAATACAAATACATTTTGGAAAATTTTCTTGGATAATTTTTCTTCCCCCATCTGTGGAGCCATCATCAACACAGATAATTTCATCAAGACTTACTATCTGAGTGATCACCTTAAGGACTCGATGAATACGATCTTTTTCATTGTGAAATGGAATGATGCAGGAAATCATTTTTTAAGTATAAAGGAGAAATGAAGAGTTTGAACAAAAAATGTGAGTCCGCGGGGGATCGCCTGTCCGCCTGTGGTGGAAACCCCGAACCAATAGCTTAAAAGTCCGCCGACGGCGGATCTACCATTTAAGCTACGGACGATCTTTATTGACTGCCTTAAGCGCACCTCTTCTTTTGGAAAGCCAGATCGCTAGGTTCTTTTTGATATATTCCCGTCCGATTCCACTTTTCATCCATCTTTCTCTTAGGGTTGCAACTTGGGGGTTGTTTGTTCGTTCTTCATATGCGACAATCCAATGTCCTGAATTTTTTGAAGTATATGAAGTTTTTTTGGTGGGAAGTAGGTTATTGTGTCTTTTTATTCGCTTCTCCAGATTCATTGTTCTCCCAATATAGATCTTATTTCTGTTTGTATTAAAAAGTACATAAACTGTGTTTATCACAGTCATACGGGTGAGTCCGCGGGGGATCGAACCCCGAACCAATAGCTTAAAAGGCTACTGCTCTACCATTGAGCTACGGACCCATAGGAATCAATCTCCCATTGTATCAAGCGCATCATTGCAATGCAATAATAAGTACTCTATGTAAGAGTTTATGGTCATTGAAAAAAATATATCAAAAGATGTCATTCCGAGCGAAGTCCCGCTAAGCGGGATGTAGTCGAGGAATCTCTTTATGCATTGTGAAAAAGGGATCTCTCGACTCCGTTACACTCCGCTCGAGATGACATGCGTGTCAATGAGCGTGAACTCGTACTACTCTATGAAAGAATTTACAGTTTTTGACAAAGCTATATCATATAGTGTCATGTACAGGAATGATACAAGTGTATTGTCATCCTCGCGTATGCGGGGATCCAGATTGTTGAAATAGTTTGAAGACTGGATTCCCGTTTTCACGGGAATGACAAATGTTTTGTCAAGAAGAGTGAATTGTTACTAATAATCTATTCTTAGTAAGTTTCGACTGTGACGACAAGTTTTGCAGTCGGCACATCTTTTGTAGTGATGGTATATACTCCTGGCTCCATAAGTACGGTTCGAAATCGTTCTGACTCACCATATCCCCGAGTAGTATTTAGTTGGTCAGTGTCTGAGATTAATTCCATAGGTCGATCAGGACTTCGATTATATATTTCAACTCGTTTTCCAATTTTTGTCACCACCTGATCCGGCGTAAACTGCGTTCCATCAAACTCGACTGTTACCTCTGAAGTCTTACTATTTTCGAGAGCATTTTGTGTTTTCTCGGCAAAATCTTGGGCTTCTGTGTATTTAAGAAGTACATCGGGAGGTTTAAACATAAGAAGTGCATTGGTATAAAAACCTATGATAAATCCTACGATAAGAACTGAAAGAAGTTTGAGCTTCATAGTATCATGATATCATGATTTTGCCGTGAGCGCTTTGAAGGCTTTTCTGATACGTTTTCGAAGGATAAACAGAATGAATAGGACTAAGAATACTGCTGCGACAATTCTTACGGGGAACGCAAAAAATGGCGTATAGGTTGTAATACTTTTATTGTCTGCGCCATAATAAATGATTGCAACTGCTTGATAGGGACCGATAAGAAATATGTTATCAAGGGTTGAGGCAACAATTCGTCTTGCTTTTGGAAAGACATTCGTTGGGGGAATGACAATGTCGTCGACTTTTTTCCCGAGCACATTCATAACACTGATAATGCCGGTGACTTTTACATGAACATTTCCCGTATTTTCAAAATTCATTTCAAAGGGAACTGGTCCAAACTCAACAAAACTGGGAGCAGTAAAATTTAATATTTTAATATGTTCATTAACCGGTCCAGATATTCTGAGGAGAAAAAGCGACGCAATTTCCTGTGAAACACTGGTTGCATTTTCGCTGCCCTCACCCTTGCGAGAAAAAACGACTGCTCCATATTTTCCTCCACCGATATCTTGTTTAGGAACATTCAACGTTATGGTTACTTTCTGCTCATCTTTTGGATCCAAGGAAAACTCAGAGGGCTCGATTGTCGCCCAACTTGCAATAGACCAGGGTCCATCCTCAATCAACGACACCTGTCCCGCGTCGCCAGAAGCGGTGAAGTCTTCGATACGAACATTGAGGGGATATGAAACATTTCCATTATTTCGTACGATCGTCGTAAATTGGACAGTTTCTCCGGGGTCAACGTCTAGTTCTTGTGATGGTGGTGATATCTCAATCGCTTGTTCCGGAGTAGTTATTTGGGCGTAGTATGAAGAGGTGAGAGTAAAAATTGCTATTGCAAGAATTCCTGAGATGATGAGAAAAGAAAGAAGGATTTTTTTCTTTTGCATACGTGGATTATATCAGTATGTAGGCGTAGCTACAAGGATGACCGTGCCAGTGTAATTTCCAGCTGGTTGTAATGCGTTTACTTCTGCTTGCCATCCAATTCTTTCAGACTCTGTGCCTCCTGCGGGAGCAGTCCCATTGTAGAAAACTTCTTTCACCGTGACATTTTCTTGTCCTGCCCATTTGTTTGAAGTAAATCTATTGGTTGTTCCCGTACCAAGAGTGACATCTTCGGTGGTATATCCCATAAAACCTGTGTTTACGTTTGCACCAGTACCTGCGGGAGAACTCCATGTTGTAGGAGCGGCATCGGTTCCGGTGAAGATATCAATGTTATTTGATCCATCAACCAGTGGTGCAGAACTTCCCACGTCGATATACCGTGTCGTAACCACAAATCCATTTGTTGCATTCGTCGCAACAGTCAAATCATGAGCGCCAATATTTGGATCACCTGTTGAAAGGGTGCCGAATGGTATGGTTGATGCCGTTGTGGTAATGTCGAGTGTTGATCCATTTACTTGATCGACTACATCTCCAATTCCTGAGCTATCACTTCCGGGGATAACTCCTGCCACAATAAAGCTGAATGTCGGTCCGATTGATGCGGTAACAGAAATTGAGGTCGTAGTCAAAACAGCGCCCGCAACCCACGCAGAGTCAATCTCGGTTGAACCAGCATCTGAATAGGTAATGATGTGTGCATAAAATGAGGTATCAGCCGTACTTGGATTGGTGATACCGGTAAAGTCAATTTGTACTGCTTGCGTTGCTTGAGGGGCAGTTGTACTGATTCCAACATTCAGTGTTCCGTTCACTCCAAAGGTGTCAGTACGTCCCGTACCAGCAATATTGTCTGCGCTTCGAGTTGCTCCTGTAGTAACAATACCAGCAGGCGCTGAACATGCTCCCGTTGTGGAAGTACAGTAAATGATATGAAGCTCTTTAATACCGGTTGTGACGGTTGTGGTGAAATCAAAGTCATGTTCGACACTCGCAAGACCTGCGCGGGAGTCGGATATCGTCATATCAGCTTGAGTAAAGGTGCCTGCATATACCTGTGAGAGCATATAATTTGAAAGAGATGGGACAAATACAAGCAAGCTTGCAAGGGTGAATACAAGCCCTGCTTTTATGATTTTTAAAACGTACCGTTTATTCATATATGAAATTCTGCAATTTACCTAGATTGCTTCATGTTTGCATATTCTCTCTATCATGTCAATAGGTATTTATCTCCCTCGAACAAGTATTCGTAAAAATTTCGTTATTTGTTTTGGCTTTTTCATGATGGTTATGACCAGAATAACCATCATTATGATTGCTCCCAACGAGATCCCAAGCCATTTTGGGACATATACCATATATTTTTGAGATGATATTTGTACTCCATTTCCAACTGAAATTTGTAGTTTTGTCAAATAAACACCCGGACGAAGATCTTCAAGATTCATGGATTCTGTCCATCGTCGTACTTTTCCTGGGAATAAAAATTGCTCCAGAAGTGGGTAAGATTGTATCTCTCCAAAGAGCGGATCAAACGAAAGGAGGGGTTTTGCTGAGAAGTGATACAGAGAATTATTTTGAACTCGGAAGGTGAGCGGAATATTTTCTTTCGAAAATAGTACGAACGGCATATCGAAGGTGAGAATTCGTGCGGGATGTATTTGATACGCTTGCGAACCTATATTTGCAAGCACCAGTGCACCGACTTTTGCATTCAACAAGGTACTGTATTGTTCTTGGTTGGGAAGGATTGGCTGAACAAAAATAATTCCTTGATAGCCGCCAAATGGGATTTTAGTGGGTATTTGAATTGTTATACGAATCTCTTGTTTTTCTTTCGGTTCGAGAATAAAATCGGTTTCATCAAGGGTGATCCATGATATAACTGAGGACGAATCATTTTTTGTGAAGTTGTATCCACCATCTTCATCTTGAACGAGAAAATCTTCAACACTCAGCTTGATCGGGAGGGGGACATTAAGAATATTTTGTACGGTCATCGTTCTTTCATACGTTTCACCCGGCGAAAGACGGAGGTTAAATATAAAGGGAGAAATACTCAAAATATTGCGTGGTTCCTGTGCATTTGCTGCAGCAACCTGTCCCAGAAGAAATACGCCGAGTAGTGCGAAGAATACGGTATTGATAATAATTTTTTTCATAGATGAATCAGAATGTTGGGACGACAATGTAGATTAATGTTGTTGAATATTTGCCTGCCAAGCTCGTGGGATTTGCACTTACTCGATATGAAATGGTGTAATCTTGGCTTAATATCGTTGATACGATCGGTCCACTCGTATCAGCCACCGGATCTCCGGGCGATATTCCGGTAAATCCTGCAAACTTTGGTCCACTATCGGTAAATCGATTCGCGGTGCCGCCGACAAGATTTGTATCGTCGGTCGAATACCCAAATCCATATCCAGTCCATGTTGTTGGTGCTGAGTTCGGGCTTGCATAGTGGGGTACCGTATTGACACCTGAAGTAAGAACCTGTGTTGCAAATCCATAAATGAGGTATCCATTATATGCATTGGTCGAAGTAGTAAGGACCGTGGATTTTGATGAGTCAGTATAGTTATTGAATGAATTCAAATCGTTAAACACAATCGCATCAGAGTCAACGCCGAAGGTAAGTGTTGGGACATCGGTAGTTGCCGTGGATTCAGGACCCCAGCCTGTTTCGGTGAAGTTTCCTTGTCGAGCTTTAACCTTAACTTTATATGTCACATTTTCTGACAGATTGGTAATATAACTTCCTGAAGCTCCACCCCAAGCGGTATACGTTTGGAAATCTTCGATCCCCAAAATGGTACCAGGAGTACTATCACTTTGAACATATTTGATGTTATTCCAGTTGGTATCCGTGCTTTCGGTGATTGCAATCGCGTAGGTGGTATCACTCGGATTGCCTGCGGTGGCAATAACAATGTGCAGTCGATCATAGGTATTACCGGGATTTGTGAATGTTGGTGCGGGTGGAAGTGCCGGCATGATAGTATAAGGAAGTCCGGCGCCAACACCAAAATTACCAGAAGAAAGACTACCCTGAGAGCCTTCTCCCGCAATACCAAACAGTGAAAAATTTGTCGAACTTGAGTCTTCCGTTGCGCCACTGCCGAAATCATAATTTCGGAGTTCAAAGTTTGTGCTTGTGGGACCAGCAAATACCCCTGGAGTTGTCAGGAGAAAACAGCAAATTGCAAAAAGAACAATATTCCGCATGAATTCATTATAACGAAAATTAGAAGTGAGAGGTTAGATGTTGGTAGTTTGGGGGTTTATTATGGAGTGTCCATGGTGAGGAGATGAGAATTTCAAAGAAATAGGGGTGTAGTTGAGTTGTAGGGTCTGCAATTTTTCCTATTATAAAGCCCCAATCACTACAATTAGTGTATATGTGTATGAATCTACACTAATTGACGGTCGTGAACAAATTAGTGAAGAAATGTGAAAAGAAGGCATTATGTACAAATTATTTGATCAATAGAATTGACTTCTGGATGTAGTATTTATGCTCATAGTATTTTCTTACAATTGAGCATTATTCTTAAATTGTTACCTTGTTGATATTGTTAGAATTGTTGATTTGACAGTCTATAAGTAGAGAACCTTCACCAGAATAAATGAACACTCCATGATTTGACAAATAGGATACTTTTTTAGTTTTCATGCCTAATTATTGGTATTTGGCCCGTTACAGCAATTTATATCGAGCAATATTAACAATCATAACAATTCCTCAACAATACCACTTACTGTATATATATGACTTGAAACTCATGCTCATCTTTGCCTATACTGAATACATGACCCTCTATTTCATAGAGTAATAAATTTGAACAAATGAATAGGTTTAGCTATATAAATAAAGCATTTTCTCTTTCGCAAATAGCCATAGTAATGGCAGTTATTCTTGTTATTTATAGCGTTACTTCGATTTCTTCCGTCTTTGCAGCTACCGGTATAAGAGAAACAATAAATTTCCAGGGAAAGTTGGTAAATGCGAGCGGACTTAATGTTGCAGATGCTGATTACAATATAACATTCAAACTGTATACCGTTTCAAGTGGAGGTACGGCATTTTGGACAGAGGCAAATACGGGGGCAAATGATGTCACCGTAAACGATGGTATTTTTCGCGTGGAACTTGGATCGCTCACCAGTCTCGCAAGTGTTGACTTCAATCAAGATGAGATTTGGTTGGGGATCACCGTCGGAGGAGATGCTGAGATGACACCGCGTGTCAGATTTACGGCAGTGCCCTATGCATTTCAGGCAAAAAATGTCGCATGGTCCGGACTTCAGGATTCACTGGCAAATATGTCGGTTGCCATGGGTTCATACACGTCGACACTTACCTACGGAAATTCGACCGGAACGGCAAATCTTTTCAATCTGGCAGATACCGCAAGCAACTCAGGAACGGGCTATCTTCTGAATCTGTCAACAGCAACAAGTTCAGCCCTGAAACCTTTTAAAGTAACGGCAGCAGGCGTCGAAGCGCTCATGGTTGATGCTGGTGGAAATATCGGGATTGGGGTGACCAATCCGACGCAAAAACTAGATGTGAATGGGGCAGTTCGATTGCGTGGCGCTCTCTACGATTACAACAATTCTGTCGGGACACCGGGGCAGGTGCTCTCAACAACTGCAACAGGCACTGACTGGATTGACGCATCAGGAGTCGGAACAGACAATCAGACGCTGGCTAATGTATATTCTCAAGCTGGAAACGCTGTCCAGCTCACATCTGGATACGGAGATGTCCGATTTTATCGAGGGACGAATACTGAAATGTTTTTCTTGGATGAAAGTACAGGATATGTGGGGATCGGGACGACGAATCCAACCTCAAAACTCCATGTACAAGGGAATGCATACGTATCAACAACCTTAAATGTAGGATCAGGTATCACCACTCCAGCATTCACATTCACCACATCTCCCACATCAGGATATGTCTTGACAAGTGACGCAGCAGGAAATGCATCTTGGACAGATATATCAAGTTCAGGAGGAGCATGGACATTATCAGGAAACAATCTGTATCCAGACAGTAGCACTTACAATGTAGCAATTGGTCATACTACACCTGGATCATATGCTCTCAATGTCAATGGAGTCACGTACCTTGGAACTGGTCTTACCGTAAACAGTGGAGGTGTACGAATCGTTTCCGGAGGACTCACCGTATCTGCAGGAGGAGCAGTAATCACGGGAAACAGTACCGTAACCGGTACACTCACCGGACTTACTGGTCTTACTTCAAGTGGAACCATAACACTCTCAGGACTGACAGCAGGAGTCGTTCAATCAAACGGATCAGGAGTACTTTCAAGTAACTTAGGAACCACAAACTATATTCCTAAATGGACTGCAACCGGACTCTCAACCACCTCACAAATATATGATGATGGGACCAATGTGGGGATAGGGACCACCAACCCAACTCAAAAATTTCAGGTACAAGGAGTAGCTTATGCTACTTCATATGTGCAGTCCCCTGCTTTTTATGATTCACAAAATGGAAATTATTATCTTGATCCCGCAGGGACAACGTCATTGTTAGTCGCAGGCAAGGTTGGCATTGGAACTACTGCCCCTGACAATGATCTTCACATAGATAATAATGGTAATTTTCAGATAGGAAATAAGAATAATATCGTTGGCAATCGTACAATTATCGACTACCAAGGAAATATAGAGCACACCTATGGATACAATGACGGTACGGCCACTGCGAACAGGGGTAGATTTTTGATAGCAAATAATGTTCAAACTGAATTTGACGCATCAACAAATAGTGGTGGAGTGATACTCAGAGATAATGGAGGAAGATGGAATGCAATTACAGCTTCAGGAAGTGGAGGATTTAATTTTCTGGTGGGAGGAACAAGCACTAATCAAGATCATGACGATCTGAGTGCAGTAAGTGCTATATATATAAAAAACTCTGGCAACGTAGGAATAGGTACTACAAATCCTGGATACAAACTTGATGTCAATGGAGATATACGAATAGCATCAGGAAGTGAGTTATATTCTCAAGGATCTGCAACACTTGGTGCACGAACATATACCACACCAAGTTATGTCGCAAATGGTCAAACGTTCACTGCGTCTATCCAAGCCCTTGATGATGCAGTAGAAGGAGTAGTAGCAGGATCAGGAGGAGTATGGACCAGAAATGCAGGATCAGGTTATTTATATCCAAATACCATTACTGACAGCGTGGGGATTGGGACTACAAACCCGGGGGCATACAAACTCAATGTCAATGGAGTCACCTACCTTGGAACGGGTCTTACCGTAAACAGTGGAGGAATCAGAGTAGTAGCAGGAGGACTTACCGTATCTGCAGGAGGAGCAACCGTCACGGGTAACAGTACCATAACCGGAACACTTACCGGTCTTACGGGGCTTACCGTCGCATCGGGTACGGTATCACTTCCCAATGGACAGATAGATAATGTAGAACTTGCCAATAGTAGCATAAGTACCGCAGGGGGAACTGGTACAGGATCAGTCTCTTTGGGAGGAACACTTACCGTAAGTAGTACGGCAGGAACAGGTATTGGAGTCACCGCATCAGGAAGTACCATTACCATTGTTGGATATGATGCAACTACCACAACCAAAGGAGTCGCATCATTTAACACCGCAAACTTTAGTACTATATCAGGTGCCGTATCCATTAAAACCGATGGTGTCGGACCAACAGAACTTGCAGCAACCACCGTTACCTTAGGATCATATGGATCAGCTACCCAAATTGCAACATTCACGGTTGATGCTGATGGCAGGCTTACTTCTGCAGGAAACACCACCATAGCAGGGCTTACGGGTGCACATATTACCGATGATACTCTTGACTTTGTTGACTTTGCAGATAGTATGTCTCTTGATGCTCTTACCAAAGTAGACTTTAACTCAAGTAATTTTGGGTTCTATGGAACGGGTAACCTCGGCATCGGCACCACTAATCCAACCTCAAAACTCCATGTGCAAGGAGATGCATATGTACAAACAACACTAAACGTAGGATCAGGTATTACCACTCCAAAACTAACCTTTACTACGGGTCCATCAAATGGATATGTCTTAACATCAGATGCTGCAGGAAATGCATCTTGGACAGATATATCAAGTTCAGGAGGAGCATGGACACTCTCAGGAACCAACCTGTACCCAGATAGTAGTACCTACAATGTAGCAATTGGTCATACGACACCTGGAGCATATGCTCTCAATGTCAATGGAGTCACATACCTTGGAACTGGTCTTACGGTAAACAGTGGAGGAATCAAAGTAAATGCAGGAGGAGTAACCGTTACGGGGAACTCAAGCATAACCGGTACACTCACTGGTCTTACTGGTCTTACCTCAAGTGGAACCATAACACTCTCAGGACTAACAGCAGGAGTAGTTCAATCAAATGGATCAGGAGTACTTTCAAATGTACTCGGAACCACAAACTATATTCCTAAATGGAGTGCAACTGGACTATCTACTACCTCACAAATATATGATGATGGGACGAATGTGGGAATAGGCACCACTGCCCCCGGTTACAAACTTGATGTCAATGGTGACATTCGTATTGCATCAGGATCTGAGCTCTATTCACAAGGGTCTGCAACCTTAGGAAACAGAACATACACCGAAGACAACTATGTTGCAGACGCACAAACATTTACCGCTTCTATTGATGCTCTAGATATGCAACTTGCAGATGTTGTCGGTGGTGCAGGAGGAGTATGGACCAGAAATGCAGGATCAGGTTATTTATATCCAGCAACAATTACTGATAAGGTAGGCATAGGAAGAACAGCTCCTGCCACAACACTTGATGTAGGAGGAACTGCCTGGCTTCGTGGATCATCAACTGGAACATCAGGATTATTTGTCACGTCTGGAGGAAATGTAGGAATTGGGACAACGGGACCATTAACAAATTTAGACATTGTATCTGAAACAGTTGGATATGTATCAACTGGTTATCGTTCTTATGCTGGCGCATCTCATTGGTATTCTGGTGCTGGAATTACTGGTGTTAGTGTTCAACCTTACTTCATTAGTACAACCCAGTCTGGTGGCAGTTCTGCCATGGCGATCTACCCCTCTGGTAATGTTGGAGTTGGATATGATGCAGAGGTATCAGCGAAATTAGCAATTAATGGCAACGTCGGTATCGGCACCACCAACCCCGGAGCTTACAAACTCAATGTAGCAGGAAATGGATACTTCTCAAGTACCCTCAATCTCGGTGCAGGCTTAACCGTTGCGGGTGCTGCTAACTTTGCAAGTACCATCAATGCCGCAAGTATTGGCGTAGGTACGGATAATAGTGTCGTTGTTCTTGATGCATCAGGAAACTTAAGAACTGATGAGATAGACGCAAAGGTATGGGGAACAGGACTTGTAGATACAGCATCAGGAACAACAAACTATGTCACCAAATGGACCAGTGGTGGAGAAACAATTGGAAACTCCATCATCTTTGACAATGGAACGAATGTAGGGATTGGGACTGCAACACCGGGATATAAACTTGATGTGAATGGTGCCATTGGAACAAACCGAAATAGCATCATGTTTCAACCAAGCGGTGGAAGCGTCGCCACCGATGGAACATATGGCATCTATTGGCACAACTCTGCTGGTACAACTCCGAGTGTCGATTATGGAATTTATCGTACTTCAGGGGCTTGGACAGCCAGTACATATCAACAACTAAAAATTAATTTTGTCACAGGCATCCAACTAGGAGCAGGCACAGGAGTTGGTGCTGGGTATGATAAAAGTTATGTAGAAGTGGTATCTGGGAAAGGGTTGATGGTATCGAGTGGTAACGTTGGGATTGGGACGACGGGGCCATTAAACAAACTTGAGGTTGTTGGTCAATCACATTTTGGGGCTTCTGCAGATGGAGTAAAGCTCTACGAGTTAAATGGTATAGGAACCATAAGTGGGTTGAATGCTGCTGGAAGTGCTTGGAATGCACTTGAGCTTCGTGCTAGCGGTAGTCAAGGTGACGGGTTAAATATTGCAACTTCTGGCAACGTCGGCATTGGGACGACAGCGCCGGGGGCGAAGTTGGACGTTGAGGCAGGTAGCATTAATCTTGATACAAATCAATATTTACAGTGGAACGGCAATTCACAAAATGGCATAACTTGGGATACAGCTGCTATACGCATTAAGGTGGGGAATGCGCTCCGGGCCCGATTTGATGCCTCAAGTACCACTCTTGGGGTTGACTCAATTGGCGCAAGTAAGCTTAATGTAAGCGGCAATGTGGCTATCGGTAGTGGGTATGTTGGCACTGCTGCTCCCACTAATGGATTACTCGTTGAGGGCAACGTCGGCATAGGTACCACTGCCCCCGGATACAAACTTGATGTCAATGGAGATATACGTATAGCAAGTGGATCAGAACTGTATTCATTTGGATCAGCAACTCTTGGAAACAGGACATACACCACTCCAAGTTATGTAGCAAATAGTCAAACATTCACTGCGTCTATCCAAGCACTTGATGATGCAGTAGAAGGAGTAGTAGCAGGATCAGGAGGAGTATGGACCAGAAATGCAGGATCAGGTTATTTATATCCAGCAACAATTACTGATAAGGTAGGCATAGGAATGACAAATCCTGGAGCATATTCCTTAAATGTCAATGGTGCTACTTATCTCTCATCAACCGTAAACCTTGGAGCAGGGCTGACCGTTGCGGGAAGAGTAGACGCAAATGGAGGTCTTGCTCAAGATGGGAATGTCATTCTCAATGGCAGTGATACTTGGCTTCGAACAACAGGAGCAACTGGTTGGTATAGTGAAACCTATGGAGGAGGTTTGTACATGACAGACACCACATGGATCAGAAATTACAATAGTAAAGCATTGTACATAAATGGAAATGGAACCAATGCTGCAACATTCATGAGTGGGAATGTGGGAATTGGAATTACGAGTCCCACTACAACACTGCATGTACGAGGAGATGGCACTGGTGGTGCTGGTTATAATACGCTTCGACTCGATACTGGTGCGGGAACTGCAGGAACCGTAGAGAATGGAATTCTCTTTTGGTGGAATACTATAAATGGCGCCAGAATTGCTGCAAGCTCATATGCTTCACCAAGTTGGGGAACCGCGCTCACTTTCGAGACAGAGCAAGGATCTCCATATACTTTACAGGAGAGAATGCGAATAGATCCTTATGGCAATGTCGGTATTGGAACCTCCAATCCAACCCAAAAACTTGATATCTCAGGAAATGTGAACGCAACCGGTAGCTACTTGGTTGGTGGTGATGATGGAATAGATAATGTCACTGGAGATTATGGATCAGTGCAAACCGTTGGAAGTGGAGCAGGTAGTTGGGAAGGGTATAGTGTAAGCGGACGTGCAGTATTTATGCATGATGGAGGAACTTCCACAGGCATATACAACGATGTAGATAACGAATGGTTATTTCATGCAACTCATAACGCAGAGTCTTCAATGTATTACAACGGAGTCTCACAATTAAATACTACCAACGGAGGTATAGACGTCGTAGGGTCAGCACAATTTGGCTCAGGCAATGTTGACTTAATTGACGCCACAGGTAAAATAGCAGGAATATCTTCAACATATTTTGCCTCGTTGAATGGATCGGCATTAACTTCACTCAATGCTTCACAGCTTACCAGTGGTACCGTACCAGATGCACGAATAACCGGCGCTTACACAGGTATTACCGATTTGACTATGAGTGGTGATCTGACAGTTGGCGGTGGTGTATATCAGGGTGGATATTTAAATCCTTCAGGCGACAATATGGTTTACAATGGTGATTTTGAGACGGGTACACTTGAAGGTTGGAGTGGTTTTGATACAGTTTCAACAACTTCCTACTCTGGAAACTATTCTGCACAAGCAAACGGTAGTTCAACAGTTCTTTCAAATGACTATATACCGGTTGATCCAGACTATGACGTGATCGAGCTAGAAGGATTCTTTCAAAAAACAGTTGCAGGAACTACTCCAGGGGTGATTTATTTTGGATATATAGCTTACGATCAAAGTAAAGTAGCTATTACAACAGCCCCTTGTGGCACTTATTGTTACTTTGGCGCTTCTGGGTATGCAATTCCTGCAGATGCTACCTGGCATAAATTTAATGCAACAAGAACCGGTGAAGGCACATCGAACCCTAACTTTCCTGTAGGCACGAAATATGTAAGAGTATTAGTGCTTATAAACTATTCTGCTTCAGCCGATGCGGTGACCTTAATGGATCACGTCAGTGTAAAAAAGATAAGTAATGGGCCATTATTTGTCGGAAATAATTATAGTTCGACCAATATGAGGGATCAGTTCCAAGCCTCAAAGATATATACAACTTCAAGTAACGATCTCATTCTTGAACCAGCATCTTCCGGCAATGTCGGTATTGGTACAGCAAGCCCCGGATCAAAGCTTGAAGTCGCCGGACAGGTCAAGATCACCGGTGGATCTCCGGGTGCAAATAAAGTACTCACATCTGATGCTGCAGGACTTGCGACATGGCAGTCATTGGGCGCAGCAAGTATCTCTGCTGATTCTCTCGACTTTACTGAGTTTAAAGATGCCATGACTCTTGACGCCATGACCAAAGTGAATCAGGCAGGATATAACTTTGGGTTTTATGGCACGGGGAATGTGGGCATAGGGACAACAAGTCCGATGGTAAAATTTGTTGTTTCAAATAATGGAGCACAAGGTCTTGAGTTGCATCACAGTGGGGCAAGTGGGGAAAGTGCCGCATATCTTCAGTCGTATAATCGCAGTACATCGGCATATGCCCCTCTTGCCTATATTGGTTATAAACATGCGTTTTGGACGCCGACGAGCGGCTATCAATCTTTGTATATCACAAACACAAGTAACGTCGGTATTGGAACCTCTAACCCCGGTGCCTACAAACTCAATGTAGCAGGAAATGGATACTTCTCAGGAACACTCACCTCGGGCCTTATCAATGGCCAAACCATCTCTAGTGCAGCCAGCTTTACTGGTTCCCTAAATGCTGTTAGTTGGGCAGATACGGTACTGGTAACGAATCTTAATGCTGATCTATTGGATGGTTATAACAGTAGTATGACTGCTGGAGCTAATACTGTTGTAGTACGTAATGCTTCTGGATATGTCCTGGCAAACTACTTCAATACAACGGCAAATGTAACCGCTACTGCAGCTTCTCACTTTGCCGTTCAAACAGGAAGTGATAATTACATTCGATGGCAGACTCCTGCAAATGCAAGAACAAGTCTTGGTTTAGCTGCAGGTGGCGCAGGAGATATTTGGGTAGAAAAGGCAGGGGATACAATGAGCGGCACATTAAATTTTTCTGGAGTGACAAATGACATTACCACTGGCACCAACGAACACCTCATGCTCCTACCAAATGGATCGGGCAAAGTCGGCATTGGTGCAGCGATCAACGGATATTACTCTTCCCCTGATACAAAACTGCACGTAACAAGTGCTGCAATTGCCGCACGAACTACTACTACAGTGCAGGAGATTCTCAAACTTACACAGCCAAATTCTACCGGTCCGGGTTCCAAAGGGAGTGCGTTTTCCATTGGTTTGTCATTCTGGCAAGATCCTGGCAACAACTACCCCAGAACGAGGGCAGATTTTAAAACGACAGGGAGAACAACGGACAATAATTCAACACCGCTAACAGTCATGTCTCTTCGTGATGATGGATATGTCGGCATCGGTACGACAAATCCTTCATATCCTCTTGATGTTGTCGGAAATGGACGTGTTCGAGGTAATTTATATATTGGTACTGGTGGTGGATATTTCGAAAACGATTCTGGTTCACGAATCAAAACAAGTTATGATTTTTATACATTGAATGCTAATACATATCTTTACGGAGATAATACCTATCTTGGAAACTCAAGTGGTGATTTGGTACATCTTCGTGCAAATAGTCTTGATTGGACTGGTGGAACTGGCGGTATTATTAATACCTCAGGAAACGTCGGCATTGGGACTGTTACAACAGGTTCAAATAAGCTTCGGGTCGAAGGAGGATATATATCTGCAAATAATGCAGAGGCAAGTTCTGGTGAACTGAGAATTGGGGCGGTGAATGGTCTGCCTGGTATATATAGTAACGTTGCTTCAAAACCAATGGCAATACGCTCTGACACGGGATTGAGGCTTTCTGGTACAGCTGATGACATGTCTTCCACCGCAGATCTTGCAATTGACACGTCTGGAAACGTCGGCATCGGGACGACAAGTCCAACCGCCCGGCTTGAAGTTCAAGCGGGTGCTGCCAATCCAGCATATTTTCAAAGTAGCGCTGACTCTCAAATTACTTTAAAAGGCACAGACGCTTGGGCCGGAATGACATGGAGTGATAGTAGTAACACCGACTATATTTGGTACAACGGTGTAAATAGAACATTTGCAATCGGCGGCGGGGGTGCAAATGTTTCAGGTAAAAAACTTCATGTA
>PFOB01000038.1 GCA_002792315.1 Candidatus Roizmanbacteria bacterium CG_4_10_14_0_2_um_filter_39_13
TATATTCATTCTTATTACCAGTGCGGTATTTCGTGAAGGTGTCGAAACCGTTTTATACCTGAAAGCAAGTAGTTTAGCAGGTGCATCTAGTCAATTATTTGGCGCGGTGATCGGCATAATGTCAGCTGTAGCATTTGGATATGCGCTTTTTCGCTGGGCAATAAAGGCTAACTTGTCTTCGGTATTTAATATCACCAGTGTCTTTTTGCTCCTTTTTGCAGCAGGTTTGCTCGCACATGGCGTCCATGAATTTCAGGAGGCAGGACTGTTACCATTATTTTCTTTTGATCCCTTGTTCAACATATCTCACATTCTGGATCAATCAAGCACATTGGGAAGTGTATTGAGAGTAGTTTTTGGCTATACAAGTAGACCATCACTTCTTGAACTTATCTCTTATAGCACTTATTTCATGTTTGTTTATTGTATTAAGAAAGTTACCGATCAAAAATTAGCAAAACAAACTCCATCCAGAATTAACCGTTTTTTATAAATTATTGAATTGAGATCTTCATCAAATTGCAGTGGTACTCATAGCTTTCTCAAAAGCGAAGAATGTAAATTACACCAATCTACAGAATAGGATAAAAATATGATATTTATTTTGACTTACGTTTAAAGAAAAAATACACGAGTGAACTCGTTTCTAGTAACGCAAAGATGCCAATGACTACGGTCCATAATCCAGCTTCATTGAGCGCAACATGGAGAAAAATGGTCCACGCCATGATATAAGCAAGTGAATGAACTCTCCGCCACCACACTCCCATCTTCTTCACACTCAGGTCATTGGAAGTGAGAAATAAGAGCGTCATTGGATACAATGTCAAAAATCCCAATATTTCAAATACGGGAGGATTCAAATTCAGGGGCACTCCCGCCAAAACAATGGGAAGCATTCGGAGAGCCAGGTAATGAAACAGGCCAAATAAAAATGCCGTCACACCGACCTGGCGACGAAATAGCATCAGAATCTGTGTGATAGGTGATACAAGTTTAAATCGGCGCGCAATTCCCGGAAGCATTGATAATGAAAAGTAAACAAGAGCAAATACACCGCTGACTGTTCCCCATTCATATACGACTTCTCGATTGGTCTGAAGACTGATCAGATATGCAGAGTATCCGATCATCCCAACAATATACATATACTGTCCATAAAAAACCAATATCATGGTTTTTTTATGTTTTGCAAAAAACTGAAATATTGATTGTGTATTGGAATCTAAACTCATCGTATTTATAATAGGACACATCAACTATTTGCGCAACCACCATGATCATATCAGTATATAAACCAAAAGGAATTACCTCATACGATGTGATTCGAAAGCTGAAAGAAAAATATCCCAGAGAAAAAATCGGACACGGTGGTACGCTTGATCCACTTGCTGAAGGAGTTCTAGTAGTCGGGATCGGGCGAGAGGGCACACGACAACTTCAGATCATTCTCAAAGGAACAAAAAAAACGTACGAAGCTACCATTGAACTGGGAAAAACATCTCTTACAGACGATTCTGAAGGACCAATTATCAACACAAATAATTCTCATATTGTTCCCACTGAACAAGAATTAATAGCGGTACTTTCCTCCTTTAAAGGAACAACGCTCCAAACACCTCCAAAATATTCAGCGGTTAAAATCAACGGTGTTCCCGCATATAAACGAGCACGTCGTGGCGAGCAGTTTGTACTTCAACCAAAAAATATCATCATTCATTCAATAAAACTTTTAAAATATGATTTTCCCCATGTTCAAATAGAGGTTGCGTGTGAATCTGGCGTCTATATTCGTTCGCTCGCACGAGATGTCGGAACTAAACTAAAAGTAGGAGCTTATGTTTCGTCTTTAATTCGCACCGCTGTTGGCTCATATACCCGAAATGATTCGATCAATCTTTCTTAAAAACTCAGTAATGCTCCTCAATAAACCACACGAAATACATGTATCTATTGTTTTTTAAAATGAATCTGTGCATAGTTATAAATAGGCAAGCATATTACCCATTAATTGCCTATTGAAAGGTGGTGAACTCATCCATGGCTCCAAAAAAAACTAAAAAAACAGTCGCAAAAAAATCAGTGAAAAAGGCAGTAAAAAAAGTAAAGAAACCAGTGAAAAAGATTGTTAAGAAACCAGTGAAAAAGGCAGTAAAAAAAACGGTGAAAGCAAAGAAACCAGTAGCAAAAAAACGAACCGTTAAAAAAACCAAAAAGGCAAAGAAATAATAGTAGGCTTTAACCTTCATAAACACAAATAAACCACAGAAATTTCTGTGGTTTATTTTTTTTAATTAATTTGACGTCTGTCTGATTTCATTATATAATGCAAACAAGTTGCATTAATATATGATACCTCAGCACATCTCAAAACTCCAAGAAAAAGGCTTTCGAATGACTCAAGCTCGATCTTCAATTATTAATCTTCTTGAAAATACCGATCATCCACTCACGGCATCAAGTATTCATAAAATACTCAAACGCATTGGGGTTACTACAAATATAACCACTGTGTATCGAGAAATAGAGTTTCTTCTGAAGGAGCGCATCATTGAGAAAATTCCTCTTTTGGATAATGAACTTCATTATGAAATAACGGGGAGAGCTCATCATCATCATCTTTTTTGTACTTCTTGTTCAAGCATAAAAGACATTGTGCTACAATCAGAAAAGGGTCTTCTCGAAGAAGTTCATGACGCTTCTTCGTATGATATAACCCGACACTCATTGGCATTTTTCGGCACATGTCCGGACTGCAAATAACCATGACACTTTTTTGGATCATTCTCATCAATCTCGCCATCAGCCTTCTATCTTTTGTAGGCGTGTCAACATTTGCATCTAAAAATCTATTAAAAGGAAAACTCACCTGTATTTTTATTAGTTTTTCTGCAGGAGTCTTGTTGTCAGCAGCATTTTTAAACATGCTTTCTGAAGCAATTCATGTTGGTGGAGAGGGTATTCTTATTTATACGTTATTGGGCATTGTATTTAGCTTTTTCATGGAACGTTCTGTTTTGTGGTATCACCATCATCATGATAATACACATAACATTAAACCATCAGGATCATTAGTATTGTTTGGCGATGCGATTCATAATTTTATTGACGGCGTTGCAATTGCGGCGACCGTCACGATCTCACCTATGGCTGGAATCTCGGCGGCAATCGGTATTGCGGCACACGAGATACCACAAGAATTTGCAGATTTTATGATTCTTGTTCATTCAGGATATGAGAAAAAACGAGCATTGTTTCTCAATTTTCTTTCTGCACTCACTGCGGTTGCCGGAGGTATTGTTGGATACTTCTTTGTGAATAGAATTGAAGGCGCACTGCCGATTGCTCTTGCCATGACCGCAGGAATATTTATCTACATTGCTGCAGCTGATCTCATTCCCGAATTACATGAAGACCATCATAAACAAAGCTCATTGACTCAGATCATTCCATTTGTCGTTGGAATTATATTAATCTTTGCGTTATCTTCTTAAACACCGAGCGCATTCGTGTATTGTTTTATCAACTTACTTACCACTTTCTTTTCTCTCTGAAGTTGATGGATCCACATTTGTAGAAGTTTCAGACCCTCAGCCGTTGTTCGATACATCACACGCTCTGGTCCCTCCGCACTCTCTTCATGATATTTGGTCACATATCCTCCACGATGCAGTTTAGCTAAACAACGATATAAATTTCCGATATTTACTTCACAAATTAATTTAATTTTTAAATCCTTTTTAAGTTTATAGCCATAACTTGCCTTTTTTGACAGCAAAAATAAGATGCAGGGTTCATAATAATTTTCGACAATAATGTGTGAGGTATTCTCTCTCATACTATATGTAAGTTTACATATAGTTGAACGATTTTGTCAATCATGAGCTTTGAGGATTTTTTTGAGGTACTAATAGTACCGTTTGCGCGGGAATATGCGTTTGAAGTAATTCTCCAGGTTGCTGTTGAGCTTGCGAGTTGGCATTTTCATGAGGAGTAGGTGATACTACTTGCCGTGCTGTTGAAGGAGCTGCTTGATTTGATAATTGTGGTAATGCTTGTGGAATCGGAGCTGGTTTTATCTCAGAAGTATTTGATGCTGAAAACGGAACTTTGGGAAAAACCACCGAGAACTGCGTTCCTGTATTTTCGATGCTTTCAACAAAAATCTTCCCGCCCATTTTTTCCGTCAATTCTTTAGTGATCCATAATCCAAGACCAGTTCCAGGAACATTTTTTGTTTTATCATTGTAAATACGAGAAAATTTATCAAACAAACGATTCATTTTTTCAGGAGGAATTCCTACTCCCGTATCTTTGATACTCGTCTTGATACTCTTTTCCTCAAGCTCATGCATAACGGTGATTGTTCCTTCTAAAGTATATTTGATCGAATTTCCGATCAAATTGATAAATATTTGCTCAAGCTTGTTCTTATCCCCTTTTACGAATATTGGAGTATCACATTTCTGATAGACAAGCGATAATTTTTTATTTTGAGCTTCTGGAACAAGCTGATTTATTACATTAGTCACAATTTCTCGTAGATCTTGTGTTCCCATTTCAAGCTTCATTCGATTCATTTCAATTCGAGATACGTCAAGAAGATCGTTTACCAAAATGCTCAATCTATTTGAACCAGCTAATATTTTGACGACTTCATCAAGCATTTCAGGACTTTCTTTTATGCGTTCATTTTTTTCTAAAAGAAATGCGTAATTTTTGATGATGGTGAGAGGAGTTTTGAGTTCGTGTGCGGCAATAGAAATAAAATCATCCTTCAAATTATCAATCTCTTTGAGCTTGATAAATGCAGCCGCTCGCTCAAAGAGACTAAAATGATTGACCAATAACAATAGAATGACAACAAGCGTAATGAGAAGGATTTTAATCGAGTCATTGACTGTACGTTGTGTTATCTCATCAATCTGTGCAGCTGAAACATAGGTATTTATCACGCCAACTTTTTTGTCATTTTCATCGTACATTGGTGATGCAACGAGCCACATTCGCTCAGCAGGGCGGTCCCCAAGAGCAGCATTTATTTCTTTAGAAAATGCCTTATCAGCGCTGAATGCTAAGTGATTTAACACGGGATCATACACCGCACGAGTGAGCGATGCAGTTGTCGTAAAGGAAAGATTCTCCTGATCTTTCAGTCGAAAAACTTCGACTGCTCGAATTTCTGGAAGATCAAAAACAAGCTCATCCAACACTGATTTAAGCTCCGCCTCATTTTCCAGTTTATCTTTCAGATGCGAAGAGATTACCGATTCCACCAGAAGTGCTTTATTGTTTAACTCGAAATCCATGTCTCGAGAAAAACTTTTCAAGAGAAAGACGGTGTTTATGACCAGCGCAGAAGGGATAAGAATTACAATGAGGATTGAGTAAATCAGTTGCGCAAGATATTTATTTTTTTTAAATAAATCAACCAGCATATATCTCTTTCTTCTTATTCTTGATCCGATACACAAAAAGCAGGATTGCAATTGCATCGAGAATCAACAATATTGCAATCACGATAAAATTGCGAATCGTGCTGGATTCTGGCACCCTTACCTGCTGCAGGCTGAGTCCATCTTCTGCTGATGCGTAAACGGGTGGAACAATGAATGTATTAATCGCTGAACGCACTTGAGTCCCATCTTCTTGCGGAACAACAACATATGCGGTGTGTTCTCCTGCTTCAAGCGGCTCTTCAAGCGTATATTTCCAAACGCCATTTTCATCAGCTTGTACCGTCACGACAATTGGATTAGAGTAAATAAGAATAGTAACAACCGTATTTGGTGTTGCTCTCCCTTGCATCAGGACTGTTTGTCCGATTTTTGTTGTTTGTGTTTCGACCACACCCATAGAAGTGTCATTATCAATGGACACTTCTTCCGGCTTGAATTTTGATGGCAATATGAGTTGAGCTTGTGTTGATCCCACAATATGCTCATTTTTTATCTCAATTTTTATGGGATCTGATATATATTTTTGTACTGCTTTATGAGCGACTGCAAAAATATAATATTCTCCATTTGGCATAAATGAAGTGGTCCACTCGATATTTTTATTTCCCATCGAGCTTACTTTTCCCAAATACATTCGGTCATCAACCGACACCACTGGCTGGAGTAAAATGGTCACGGTGGAAAATAATTGTGGATCGACCGCAATTAATGTTTTGCCGCTGAGGACAGCTCCGGATAATGGATGAATAATTGATGGTGGTGAAATCACTTCGGTATGAGATGATTCTTTTTTTTGATCGGGCGGTGAAGTCTGCTCGTCAGAAGATGACGATTCTGATTCATTCTGCGAATTTTGCTGTACTGGCGTTGGCGTCTTCTGTTGATTTTGCTGAGCCTGTGGAGAAGGGCTATATTGCGTTTGTGCGGTGGGCTGTTGTAAGACACTCGTTGGAGATGTTGTTTGATTATTTGAATCTGTCGCAGTACTTGTTTCGGTTTTGTGCTCAGTACATACTCCATGCTGACAAAATCCTTGACTTGAACACGTTAGTTTTTGAGTAACACATCGATGATCTACATACTGGGATCCATTCCATGTCCCGCGACAGACAAATTCGGCAACCGCACCATCAATACAGCTGTCATAATTTGTTCCCTTTGCATCTCGACAGATCCCCCGTGTATCTCTATTCTCACCATCAGTATCATAGCACCAATCGGTAGGTGTATTTTTATCATCAAGTGATGAATCTCCGAAATCTACCGTTGATGTTGTATTTTGACTCACCGCCGAAGTTGTTGAGTCCAAACGAGGCGTTGCGGTAGGTATCGGAGTAAATGTTGGTTTTGGTGAACAAAACCCAAACACATAGCTTGATGTTTCCCAGCACCAAAATGGCTTTGGCGTTGGAGTTGGGTTTGTAATATATCCGGTTCCTGTTCCGGATCCCGGACCTGTTGTTGTTGAAGTAGGATATGGGGTACTATATGCTCCTCCACCGGTTCCTGTTCCGGATCCTGAATTAGACGTCCTCGTAGTGATGCTTGAGGTTGTTGGAAAGATACAGTGATTTGGGTACTGTTTACAAAACTTATATACAACACAGTCAATCGGCGCTACTCGTTGACAGAAATAATGAAAAGCATTCCGTGCTTCTTTCTCATCTTTTAAAATAGGTTCGTTGATCGTCGTTTCACCCAATCTCTCACCAGAAATTTCTCGCTGAGAAAAGGTAAATGGCGTTGTTTGAAGAAGGGGGAAGATCGCATATACGGTTGTCGAAAGAAGAACTCCCAATATAATTCCAGGGATATATAACGCCAAATGACGAAAATGATTTTTAGTAAAATTCATTTGTGTACTTTCAGTATACCGTGAAATATTCCTAAAAATCAACGTTGTAATGCCCCCCCATTCGAAATGATTCAGAGTATAAAAGAAGCTTTAATTCTTTCGGTCAATTTCGTACACTGAACACATAGTCACTATGAAATCATCACTTTCATTATTATCCAAAAAATCTCTTCTTCTTCTTTTTGCATATGCTCCTGCTGGACTCGGCCACTTACGAGTAACCGATGCACTCTACCACGGCCTTCCCTCAGAAGCTTCCCCACTTCTTCTTGGGTCTCAAGATACAACTATTACAGCGATGCATCGTTTGATGAGTGTGCATACGATCACGCGCGCAATTTTCGAATGGCTCGAGCAGGGAAATGCTGAAGAGTGGACTACTCCTCTTTATCGGTGGTATCTCCGATCGCACACTGATCTTTTGTATCGACAAATTACCACAATAATTGATCAACGGATTGATATGCCCGAGGAGCTTCTACTCATTGCAACCCATTTTGGGCTCGCACACCAAGCCACGGCTATTAAGCAAAAACTTATTACCAATCGAAAAATGAAAGTTTCAATTGTGGTTCAGGTGACTGACGATTCACCGCATCATATTTGGTATATTCCTTATGCAGACATCATCTTTGTTCCAAGTCAACGCACAAAAGATAGACTTGAAGCATATGGCAGAAAATCAGATCTTCCTCCTGTAAATATTGTTGTAAATCCCTACCCCTTAAGTCCAAACTTGAGTACCGATCTTCCCGAATCACGCATGGATCATCGAAAATCACAGCTTAATCCCTATGAGGATACCACGATCCATTTTGCAATCCCCATCTCGGGAGCTGCGGTTGGAATGCATTTTGTGACGCATCTTGTCGATCAACTTCACTTAAAGTCATCTCGCTTTCAATTTCATGTAATATCAAAAAATGCGCCATTTACCTATCGCTTTATATACGATATGAATAGTAGGCCGCATGTCGATGTCCAGTCATCTCCCCATGACAAAAAAGTGATTGAACTGTATGAAGATTTATATCAAAATACGACCATATCACTAGAGGTCACAAAACCAAGTGAACAAGCATTTAAAGCACTGATTACGCCAAAAAAACGCGGTGGAGCGATCATGTTGTTTTCAAATCCGGTGGGTCGGCAAGAATACGATAATTTACATTTCTTACAAAGAAACGGCTTATTACCCTATAAAACAATTCAAAAAGAACTGTGGAATTATGCAAAATACAATCATATTCTTGACCCGGCAGAACGTAAAAACATTCATAAAGAAGCAGCAACTTGGCGGGCGCTCAATCTCCCGGATGGGTCAGAAGATGCAGCACAATTCATTTGGTGGTGTCACCAAGAAAAGATCTTTCAAACAATGCTCTCCTGTCACATCTTGCCAAATACAAATGCTGAAAGCAAATTTGAATTGAGAAGCGACGGTGTGGAAGAGCTTTGGGAAAAAACTGCCCAGATTTTAACGAACAACCACTAATTCTGTTCTGATCTGCTATACTTACTCTTTGCTTAAAGTATGAAAATCAAAAATATCGCAATTATCGCGCATGTGGATCATGGAAAAACAACCTTGGTCGATGGGCTCCTCAAACAATCCCACATCTTTCGAGATAATCAGAAAGAAATGTCACAAGTACTCCTCATGGATTCAAATGATCTTGAAAAAGAAAAAGGAATCACTATTTTGGCAAAAAACACGAGCATTGAATATTTGGGAGAAAAAATAAATATTATTGATACGCCGGGACACGCAGACTTTGGGAGTGAGGTTGAACGAGTACTCAATATGGCAAGTGGCGCACTGCTTCTTGTTGATGCTGCCGAAGGCCCCCTTCCCCAAACGCGATTTGTCTTGAAAAAAGCACTCGAAGCTGGTTTGAAACTCATTTTATTTATCAATAAAATTGATAAAAAGGATGCACGTCCAATCGAAGTCAAACATGAAGTAGAAAACCTGTTCCTCGAACTTGCAGAGCACGAAGATATGCTCAATTTCGTCACGTTATACGGCGTTGGCCGCGATGGCAAGGCATATGCAGAGCTTCCAGAAAACTATACTTCAGATTTACCGGGCGATCTGACACCGCTCCTCAATGTCATTCAAAGTGAAATTGCAAATAGTAATATTGATGCTGATAAACCATTTCAGATGCTTATCTCAACCATCGATCACGATCCTTATGTCGGAAGACTCTGTATCGGAAAAATCACGCGGGGAACGCTGAAAAAAGGACAGCGGATCTCACTTGTTGATAACGAAAAAATCATCGGAACCTTTAATGCCACTAAGCTCTTCACGAGCCGGGGACTTCAAAAAACTGAGGTAGATGAGATTGTGGCAGGAGACATCGCATCTCTTGCGGGTATTCCGGAGCTTTCAATTGGTCAAACGGTGACCGATCCCGCAGCCCCTGAAAGTTTGCCGGTGATAAACGTGGAAGAACCAACCATAAAAATCAAAATTGGCCCAAATACAAGCCCGTTTGCGGGACGCGAAGGAGAATATGTCACCTCTCGTCAGATTCATGCGCGATTATATAAAGAGCTTGAAACCGACCTTGGTTTGCGCGTTGATGATGATCCGGATTCAAATGCATGTATGGTTAGTGGTCGTGGTGAACTTCACCTTGCAATGCTTATTGAATCAATGCGCCGTGAGGGATTTGAGCTTGAAGTGTCAAAACCACAAGTCATTTTCAAAAAAGTAGACGGCGTGCAATGTGAGCCATATGAAGAGCTCACGATTGATATCCCTAAAGATTATATGGGAGTAGTTACTGAAGAAATTGGAAAGCGAAAAGGAAAACTTATCAATATGACGACCCAACAAACCGTCAATCTTCGCCTCGTCTACAAAATCTCCAGTCGCAATCTCATCGGCATTCGAAGCAACCTTATGACCAATACGAGAGGAACTGTCGTTATGAATACCTATCTCATTGGGTATGAACCGCTGGGAACAGCCATGGAAACCATCAGAAATGGTGCACTTATCGCAACACAAGCTGGGGAAACACTTTCCTATGGACTATCAAACGCTCAAATTCGTGGCACCATGTTTTATGGACCAGGAGAAAAAGTCTACGAAGGAATGGTTATCGGCCTTGCGACACAAGAAAAAGATTTGGAAGTCAATGTCTGCAAAGGAAAAAATCTCACCAACAACCGCTCATCTGGTGAGGGAGTCAAAATTCAACTCGAACCACCGACAATTCTCTCGCTCGAACAATACCTCGACCTCATCGGAGATGATGAATATCTTGAGGTCACACCGAAAGAACTTCGTCTGCGGAAAATGCAACTCACGCTCGCTCTACGAAGAGTGACAAAACGACAGGGCTGAGTCTCATCTTCTTGACATACACACTCAATGCGTTTATAATACTATAGGTTCTAATCGTAATACTTCAATAGCTTGGCAACAATGGGTGTAAGATAGGTGATTTATTTATTCTTACATCACCTATGGCATATGTATCAAATCCTTGGATT
>PFOB01000061.1 GCA_002792315.1 Candidatus Roizmanbacteria bacterium CG_4_10_14_0_2_um_filter_39_13
AACATCCCGGCTTCTGTCAGACACTGTACTACTTGTGCGGAATAAGAAACTCCATGTTATTAAGGTACTGATGACATACGATAAGCGGCTTTTGCTTATAGATATCACCCATGTGCATCACGTATTTATACGGTCAGTTCAGCATTTGAAAAGTGTATGAATGCGAGTTTGATGCATGAATATTATACTTGAGGACACTTGATATGAGTATCACATACATACAAATATCACTCGTATAGAATTTGAGGAATTCTGATTCGCATGAAGAAGATTGCCACCGTTTCGTTTTAAAACCTCTCAATTCATTGATGAAGGAGATATGAAAATCAATCTGGAGTATTCAAACTCAATCAAGTGACTTGATTTGAATTATTGTTGCTGATCATAAGCTTGTCGACACGGTTTCCATCCATATCTACTACTTCAATCTTGTATCTATTCAACATCAGATGATCTCCTGAAATTGGCACCCGCCCGAGTCGATTCATTACAAAACCTCCAATAGTATTGAATTCTGCACCATTTTCTCGAGGAAGATGTTCAACTGCAAAGCGTTCTTTGAATTCTGCTGTTGGAAGAAGTCCATCAACAAGCCAAGAATTATTTTCTCGTTTTATGATCATTTCTTCATGCTGCTCATTTATATCCGGAATATCTCCGACAATTGCCTCAAGAATATCTGTTAAAGTGATAATTCCCTCCACGCTTCCATATTCATCAATAATCACGCCAAGATGAATTCGTTTTCGTTTAAATAGTTCCAGCGCCTCAAGTACCTTCTTATTTTCAGGGATCAGAAGGGGCACATGTAAAAGATCTTTCAAAGGGACGTTCGTATTTTCGTCAACAAGCTGGCACAAATAGGTGTCGGTTCGAAGGATGCCAACAAGATTGTCAATAGTCCCATCAGCCACGGGGAAATAGGAAAATTGATATTTGAGAATTGTGTCTTTGATTTCTTTTGGCGATGCATTGATATTGAGCCAGATTACTTTATTTCTTGATTGCATCAATGAATTTACTTTGGCGTCGCCAATATTGAGAACCTGTTCCACGATATTTTTCTCAGCAGTCTCAAATATTCCTACCCGTTCCCCTTCTTTGATCAGCATGCGAACTTCCTCTTCACTTACCTGTGAATCTTTTAATGGCCCTATCTGGAATAAGCGAAAAATAAAATCAGTACTTGCCGAGAGAATATATACAATGGGGTAAAAAATAACTAATAGTTGATTCATGGGGCGCGAGATCCAGAGCGCAATTTTTTCAGAAAATTGAAGACCAATACGCTTGGGAAAGAGCTCTCCAATAACGAGTGATAAATAGGTTAATATGACAACGACAAGAATAAGCGAAAAACTCGTTGCCGCAACTTGAGGCATCCCCAGTTGTATAAAAGTTTTTTCAAGTGGCTCGGATAGTGTTGCGCCTCCAAATACTCCGGTAAATACCCCAATCAGCGTAATACCAACCTGAACGGTAGAGAAAAAGTGATTGGGGTTTTCAACCAGTTTCAGTAAGATTTTTGCTCGCTCATTACCTTGTGAAACAAGCTGTTTTAAACGCGATTTTTTTATCGAAATAATGGCAATTTCTGCCATAGACAGAAGTCCATTGAATAAGATAAGAACGAAAATTACCAAGAATGCCATATGAGAAATCATTATAACAAAATTTGATCATTTGAGTGCGTTCGTACGTCCTTTTTGCGCTATAATACATCTATGTTTGTCGATGAAGTAATCATAACAGTCCAAGGTGGAAATGGCGGTTCTGGAGCAGTAGCATTTTTTCCCATGAAAAAAGGTCCTTGTGGTGGGCAGGGTGGCGATGGGGGAAATGTATTTATAAAAGGAAATGATCAAATGGCAGATCTCCATCAGTATATGGGTGAAAGAATCCTAAAACCCTCAGATGGAGAGCCAGGAGAAACATTCAATCGCCAAGGAAAAGATAGTGAAGACCTTATAATTCCGGTACCGGTTGGAACTCAGGTTGAAAATACGAAAACGGGGGCAGTTATAGAAGTATTAGATACATCAACGCTGCATATAGTTGCCGAAGGAGGAAAGGGTGGTCTGGGAAATGCATCTTTTTCAAGTTCAACAAATCAAGTGCCTCGTGAATACGAATCAGGAATTAAAACAAAGAAGACAAAGTATCGCCTTGTTTTAAAACTCATAGCTGATTATGGTTTGATCGGGATTCCCAGTGCGGGCAAAAGTACCCTTCTCAATGAACTGACCAATGCACAGGTAAAAACCGCAATGTATGCCTTTACGACACTTGAGCCTAACTTAGGAGTTTGCGGAAAAAAAGTAATTGCAGATATCCCCGGACTTATTGAAGGTGCCTCAAGAGGAAAAGGATTAGGTTTCAAGTTTTTAAAGCATATTGAAAAAGTTCCCTTTCTCCTCCACTGCATTGCGTGTGACTCGCAAGATGTGGTTCAGGAATATGAAACCATCATGAAAGAGCTTGCCGCGTACAACCCGGAACTTGCGGAGAAAGAACAGGTGATTCTTCTGACAAAAACCGATCTTGTTGATGAGCAAAAAGTGAAAGATCTTCAAAAGCTTCTTAAAAAATTCGGGAAAGAGATTCTTCCGCTCTCAATCTATAATCCCGATCAGATGGAGCAACTTAAAAACCTTATTCGAGGGTAGAAATGACGGAGTTAAGAATTTTTTCAACGTCTGCTGAAGACTGCACACGCATCAATTGATCACGAACATGTGCTGAGTTACGAAAACTTTTGCAGTACCACGCAAGGTGTTTGCGCAAACTCAAAAAATGTCCTTCGGGAGTAAGTCTTTCAAACGCTTTGCAATGCTCAAGTGCCGTTTCAAGCCTCACTTTATTTGACACTTCTTCTCCGGTAAATATCCACGGGTTGCCAAATGAAGCTCTTCCGATCAATACGCCATTAACGCCGTATTCCTGAATTTTATTAAGCGCATCATTTCGTGAATGAACATCGCCATTTCCTAGAATCAGCGTTTCCGTAGTCCTTGCCATTTCAGCTGCTTTTGCAATTTCTTCCCAATTTGCCTGTCCGGTATACATTTGCTTAAGAGTTCTTCCGTGGATCGTGATTGCGGCAGGTTGCGCTTCAAGAAGGTGTGGAATCCATTCTGAGGTGGTGATCTCATCAAAGCCAATGCGAGTCTTAACGGATACAGGAAGAAGCGACCGCGGATTATCTTTTGGTTTATGACTACTCACCCATTTACGGATTGAGCCGCGAAGAGCGATATCATCAACTGTTATTCCATTTGACCAGTCTTTCTGGGCTTTTTGCACTGTTCTCACAATTTCCTGCGCAAGCTTTGGGGTGCGGATAAGACCCGCACCTGCACCGCGTTTTGATATGGATGCATCAGGACAGCCCATATTGATATCAATGCCGGAAAAACCAAGTTCGGCGACAATTATGGCCACCGTATAAAAATGATGGGGCTCAGTACCGTAGATCTGTCCAATAATCGGGGTGTTCGTTTCGTGGGTGATAAATGAGTTCAATAATCGAACAGCACCATTGCCCACTCCTTCAACTGAAACAAACTCGGTGAATAATACATCAGGTTTTCCATGAAGATCGGTAATGTATCGGAAGGCAGCATCAGTCACTCCATCCATGGGAGCTTGACCTATGATTGGTTGTGATTTCCACGGGTTCATAGGCTTAGATAATATCTTCTTTTTTAAGTCTGACAAACGAAATCCATTCCTCAATCACTTCGATAATAAGTTTGAATGGAGCCTCAATTATAAAATCAAAGATAACAATAAAGAAGTTGATTTTTGAAACGCCTTCGCTGAATAATTTTCCCATAGAAAGAATAGGCATGAAGAAAAAATCAAATATTGGGGAAAAAAAGCTTCCTTTTTCGGTCAGTCGATACATATTGGCAAGCTGCTTGATGCGATAAGCAAAAAATGCAACCACACTGATAAAGAATATAAAAAGAGCTTCGCTGAGAATGTTGAAGTTCATCATCTTCAAGCCAAGATGAATCAAATACAATGTAACAATAAAAGTTGATACGTACAGAAATGTAAATCCAAATGCCAAAACGGGTCGACGATTTTTTACTTTTTTGGTTATGAATGCGATAGATTTTTCAAATGTAGAGTCCTTATCGATAATATCTACTATTCGAAGAAATAGTCGCTTGGTATTATCTTCACCAGGTACTGATACCGAAAGAATGATTAACAACATGAAAAGAGGTGGTGCTAAGCTATTGATTCCTATTGCCCAATAATTGACTTCATTATAGAGATACTGTGATACTGGAACCTCTAGAATGAGGGCAAATATCATTTTTGTAATGAATATATATACCAAACTTCGAAACGCAAGAATATTGAGGCGAGAACGTACGAGTGCATATTTTTCGCGCGCAATCTTTTCTACATATGTCCACAGCTCACTTTTATTTAGAAGTATCTCGTCAATTTTTTCTTTATTTTCTCGAAATAACGAAAAGATTATTAAAAATGGCGGGAGTTGCTTCCGAGTAAAACGAACCAATTTTTCTACCGTAGGATTACTGATAAGACTGTCAATCTTATGAAATATATCCGACAATTTTGGAATAAGCGTACTAATCTCTTCGTTGGTATAGCAGGCAAATGGTTTATAAAAAAGGCGAAATAAATGGTAGCGTTGATAAGCTTGATCACTCTTGCGATACGCCTTTTCAATGGCAATAAACAAATAAGTGTCTTTTTGTTCTGTTTGAACATCTTCAATCTTAACCTTATCTTTGAGTGTTTGAAAAATATAATAGCCAAAATCGGCCTCCTGTTGTGATATAGCAGGACTTAAGTGCTCCTCTATTTCAGCGGTTACGAGCTGGAGTAAAAAATCTGCAAGAAAAGCTTTCGTCTTGTAGATTCTTCCGGTAAGAAGCTGCTTTCGTATGTTAATATATCGGTCAAGAATATGTTGAATTTCTTGAATATCCTGTGCGCCAAGCGATCCGTTTGGAAAGTATCGCGCCCACATGAGCTCTCGAAGAATATTTTCAGCTTCACCCTTTGCTTCTGAATTGAGCGAAAGCCTTCGTTTTAATATTCGTTCTATTGCCGCCCTCCGAATCAAGTGATCTTCACGATATTCAATTGCATTTCGTACTTTTTCATAAACTAAAGCAAGAAAAGAAACGGTTTGTGATACAGAAAGTTTTGTGAATTCGTCAGTTGGCGGCTTTTGTTTTATTGAATGGAATGCACTCAGTAAATTGTTTGTGACCGTAGACAACGATATGATTGAAGGAACATTTTTCGGAATATCTTCTTCTGGCATGTTAGTTTGGCGCAATATGCAATACCGGTGTAATCACTTATTATACCAGCAGTCAGCAGTCGTTACTCATGGAGTTTTGCTCCCCGTTTTGTCAACATTTCCTTGATCTCATCTGCTTTTTTCATAACCAGATCTTTTGAAGTTCCTTCAACATTGAGACGAATGAGTGGTTCTGTATTTGAGGTTCTTACGCTAAATCTCCACTCAGGATATGATATGGCAATGCCATCCAATTTTGAAAGTTCCCCATCGGAGTAACGGTATTCGAGCTCTGAAATGATGTCTATGGTACTGACTGCTTCTGGCAAAAGGAAATTAAATTCTCCTGACTCAACAGAAGTACTTATTTCTTCAAGTATTTTTGAAAAGGGCTTTTTTTCTCGGGAAACAACATTCAAGACATATAAGATCACTCGAATAGTGCTTTCACAGCCGCCCATTGACTTGAAGTAGTAATGCCCCGATGATTCTCCCGCAAAAAGTGCACCTTCATTATTTACTTGTTCAGTAATTAATGCATGTCCTATTTTGGTATATCCAACTTCTCCCCCCATCTTTTTGACCATATCCTCAACGTTTTTTATATAGCGGATATCAACAAGAATGCGCGAACCAGGGTTTTCTTTGAGCATTTCACCGGCAATGAGTGTGGTGATAAGAGTTGCCGGAACAATTTCTCCACGCTCATCAATAAACATGGCGCGATCGGCGTCGCCATCAATGGCGATACCAAGGTTTGCGTGTGTTTCTTTAACTTTATCTTGCAGTCCACGAAGTGTCTTGTGTTGCAATGGGTCTGCTTGGTGAACAGGAAAGGTTCCGTCAAGCTCAAAGTTCATGGGGATAAGCGTTGCGTCAATTCGTTCAAAAAGGTCAGTAATGGGAAGTATTCCCATCGCATTTGCGGGATCAACTACTACTTTAAGTCCTTGAACATTTCCAATAGGAACGGCAAAAAGTGCTTGATCAATTTCTTCTTTGAGAATACCCTCTTGTTTGGTAATTGATCCTCCTTCGATATAATCAGAAAATGCTTTGTTCTCAACAATAGATATGATATTGTTCATACCTGCATTTTTACCAATTTTGATGATTGAATCGCCATTTCTGACGACTATCTTTATCCCGTTGTACTCTTTTGGATTATGAGATGCACTAATTTGTATCCCTGCATCATACTCATCATTTTTGACCGTAAAATACATTGTAGGTGTTGCAATAAGTCCAATATCAATAACTCGAGCGCCACATTTCTGAAGCGTCTCTGCTGCAATCTTATGGAGAGCGGGAGATGAGAGTCTCATGTCATGTCCAAGCACGATTGATATATCAGTTTTCTTTAGTTTTCTGCTCATGAAAGTAAATATTGCACGGGTGATATCTTCCATGACGTCCTCATTAAGTTGATCTGGATATATTCCTCGAATATCATACGTTTTAAATATTGAAGTATCGATGTCGGTCATAGATGTTGTTTTAAATGATAATGAATGTTTCTTTATTCTATTTCAAATAATAACATACCAAAAGCTCAAGAGATTCTTTGAGATCATACGTTGTTTGATTTGTCTTGATAGATACATCAATTCCTGCGAGCTTTTCATAAAAACTCAGAAGAGCTTGTTCGTCCCATCGATCTGCTTGAACGGCAAGTTTTTGTGCTTGCCATGAGGGAATTGAAGAATCAAGCGTATTTTTTTTTGTTTGAATAAGTTTACGAATGTGTTTCCATAATAGTGCGTAAATAAAGGAAATATCTTGTGTTTTTGATACAATTGCAAGCGTATCAATAAAAATCTTCAAGTTCCCCGGATAACAGACATCCAGAAGCTGAAAGACATTTTTTCCTGGCTTGTATTCATCAAACGTTGTTGCAATCCGCTTCAGTCCAGAAAGTTCGTATGCAGATTTACCATTTTCCCAATCAACGACATGAATTCCATTTTCACTCGAAATTTTTTGAACTGTTTCTTTAAACGTTGTTTTCTCACGTCCTTTATATTTATTCGATATGCCTTCTACAAAATATACCGATTGTTTTCCAAACAAATCTCGCACACCTGAGCTGTCCTTGATAATCTCTTCCAGATTGGAAACAGTGGTGTCGGTAATTGCATACCCTTTTTGTACAAAGGTTTTTTTGAGTGATTGAAGCTTTGATCGTGAAGTAATAGAATCTTCTCCTGCAATGACCGTCAACATGACACTATTGTAGCACAACAGCACGTCGTCATTCGGGTTTTTGAAATCATCTCGCCAACGATGCCATTTTATTCTATACTAAATCTATGCTTGATCTTATCTGTTTGGGAAGTGTCAGTATTGATCTTTATTACAAAGGAACATCTCTCACAGAAGGTGAGGGAAGATTTGAACTTGCTATCGGAGGGAAATATTATGTTGATCATTTCTATGAGGGCCTCGGAGGCGGTGGTGCAAATGTTGCGATTGGTGTATCAAAGGCAGGATTGAGGTCTGGTCTTATTGCAAAAATTGGAGACAATCCCTTCAAATCCCTTATTTGCAAAAAACTTGATGATGCACGCATTACCCATAAAGAATATTGTGATATTGAGGATGAATATACCAATATTTCCTCGATTCTACTGAATGCAAATGGAGAAAAAACAATCATTAATTATCGTACTCCTCATGAGACGATAATGAAATGTGCCGATGATTATAAGAAGATTGATAAAACAAAGGCGATATACATGGCAAATCTTTCAAAAGTATCTCTTACCGAACGAATTGAAATACTCTCTTATGCTCAATCTGTTGGCAAAAAAGTATTTGCAAATTTAAATGTGACCGATTGTAGAAGACCAATTCATGAAGTCATGCAGTTTGTTGAACACGTCGATGCTTTGATCATTAATGGCTATGAGTACGCGGATATTGTGAAAATGCCGTATTCTTCAATTGATTTTAATGAAAATATAATCGATAAATTTGTCCCATTCACAAAAGATCACTTATTGGTGATCACTGATGGTAAAAAGGGAAGCTATGCGTATCATAGATCAAAAGTGTATCATCAAGAAGCGATAAAAGTTTCAAAAGTTCTCGATACTACTGGTGCTGGTGATGCGTATACAGCCGGATTTATCGCTGAATACATTCAATCTCAGAAAATTGAGACTGCAATGAATTCTGGGGCAAAGTATGCGGTGACCATATTGAGCAAACTTGGTGCAAATTAGGCCATCACTAAAGGAGTGTATGCTAATACTGAGGACTGCAAGATTGATTCTTTATATTCATTATCAAAATTGAGATCCTTCAGAACTTTTGGCAAAAACTGAGCATGTTTATCATCAGCAGTTAACGCGTCCTGCATCGATAGTTCATATGCTGCCTTTATGCTTGATGTAACAATTTGTGTCCAAGCCTGTTCTTCATTTAGGAGTGTTTTATCCATAATTGCCTGATGCAATCTTGTCAAAAAAACCGGCATGATCCGATATCCTATATCATACATTCTGTCCGTGTCTCTATTCTTATTATCCGCTATAAAATCTCGCAGTTCATCATCTGTTACTGATTGTTTTATTCGATTATCCTGACCCATAGCTCCAGCAAATCCTTCTGTAGAGTATTTCGTTGAATATCCTAAGTAATGATCAAGTATTGCGTCAATAAAGCCATGACCCCTGCCTTCATGAAGGCAGGTATTTTTGACCATTTGGTCACGCAAAGAAATCCCCATATTTGCTGCTTTTATCATTGCGTATGTGACATAGTCATGAGATTTTTGACCAGATTGGAAATCAGGAGAGGCAAGTACTACTCCCGAGCCAGTAATTTTTGCCCAGTCACTTATCCGAGTAATATCATCTGTCGTTACTCCAAAGTTTTCCCAAGTGGTTGCTTCACCTTTATCAAAAGGAGATACTGCTCCGACAAGATGACTTAACGTACCACCAAATCGAAGTGAAGGGATGATTTTGAGAATATCGTTCTGAATTATTTCAGGAAGAGATGAAAAAGCACTCGTCAACCTTTGATTATGAAGTTCCCGCTGATCATGAATCCCGTCAAGATACTCAGATAGTAATTGAATTACACCAGTATCTCTCAGTTCCTCACAAAGATCGGACCATTGTTCATCGGTGGGTACCTTCAAATCATCCTGTACAATTTCTGGTTTTGGATGATGTGAAATTTGCTCAGTTGCTACAAGAAAATCTTCATGTAATATCAATTCCCCATGTTTTGTTTGAATTCGTTTAAAATTGGTAGCTTCTTCTGTTTTTGCTTTCTCTACGACATTATGGTGAAAAAGTGCAAAGATATCTGACGGCGATAATGGTTCTGGAAAAGCAGTAGCATCGATATGCCATTGATTAAAGACCTGGTCAAGCATTGCCTTTTTGGATGGAGTTGGTTCATTGACAGCAGCAAGAGAATCCATATATATAATTAATTTATTGGCACTTACCTATTTATATAAATATAAGCGAGACCGCACGCAATTGCATCTGATTCGTCGTCATCCTTGAATATAATTTGATCTCCCAACTCAAGACGAATCATTTTTTGTACCGATTTTTTATCTGCGGTACCATATCCCGTGATGATTTGTTTTATCTCCAGAGGTGTCAATCGAGTAATTGGAATGGCATTATTTGACGCTGCAAGTTCTATTACCCCAACTGCTTGAGACACTTCAAGAACGGTTTTCTTATTTTTAAAAAAAAATAGTTTTTCAATTACAAGATGTTCAATTTTTTGTTTTTTTATGATTTTGTTAAGCGTGTCATAAATTATTCTCAACCTCAATTCATGTAATGTAGTTTTAGAAGTTTTAATAAGATCTGATGTTATGAAGGTGAAATCTGAGTTACTCGTTCCTGTTTTATCAAAGATAGCCCATCCAACTTTTTCAAATCCCGGATCTATTGAAAGAATTTTCATACGTACAATTATAGTTAAATCAGCTACCTAATAATGATTTACTGTTGGTCAAAAAAACTAAAAAAGGATTCAAACATAGTTTCAATTGGTCCTTTATCTTTTTGAACGGGAAGAGTTGGAGCAACGTTTCCCGGTAAATTTTTACCCGCAGATGCATTCTTTAATTGTTCAAGATATTCTTCATTTGTGGTTATGCGATCTGCTTTTGAGCTTCGATATATGTAATTTAACAATAATCCTGCAAAGATTATTACCACAATAAGAAACATAATCACTCGTTTAAGAATGGTATTCATATACATCATTATACCCCACAAAAAAACCACGCCGAAACGTGGTTTTTTTGTCGTTATTCAAACGTAGGTCACCATCTCTAAATCATATTTCACTGATTTAGTATGTCACTTGTTTTTGACAAACAAGAGA
>PFOB01000051.1 GCA_002792315.1 Candidatus Roizmanbacteria bacterium CG_4_10_14_0_2_um_filter_39_13
TTTCCAAGTAAGCCAGTATTTGCAGATACACTAAAAAAAGCAACTATAGCAAGGAGAATAAAGAATATATACGAAATGCTATTGAGTATTGCTTGAATGATTTTCATTTGGATGCAGGTAATTCATATTATGAGAAAGGGGAGGAATTAATTCCTCCCCTTTCAAAAATTATTCTAAGAGATTAGGTTGTTTATAG
Source organism: Candidatus Roizmanbacteria bacterium CG_4_10_14_0_2_um_filter_39_13 (assembly GCA_002792315.1). Lineage (GTDB taxonomy): Bacteria > Patescibacteriota > Microgenomatia > UBA1406 > GWC2-37-13 > UBA1450. The sequence continues at coordinate 197 of PFOB01000051.1, forward strand.
GTCTCCAAATTGGTTTGTTGTTGATCTATTTGCTGGAGTTGGTCCATCAATAGCTTGTATTAATTGAAACACCGTGTCAAAAGTCAATGAATCGCTTTGGATTTCATTTCCGTATGCGTTTTCAGCAGTTGCCCAGTGCATCGTAATGACATGCGTATCACCTGGTTGCATGATGACTGGCACTACCGTGTCATTCCATTCATCACCAATCTCAAGTACGTCAGCATTTGTTAATGTTGAAGCAACTTTATCGACGGTATCAAGTGCAACGTTAAGTGTTACAACTCCCCCGAGTTCTCCGATTGTATCATTGGCACAGGTCGTTTCAACCGATGATTCTTGATCATTACAACCATTTTCTTGGTTATCAAGATTTGTGATACGAACAAGAAGTCGACCAGGAAGAGTACCAGTGTTTGTAATTGTCCAGTCTTGCGTACCGGAGATGTTTGCGTTTGCACCCATATTGGTGATAACAAACGGTTTATTGGCGATACTGTCGCCTGTGACATTGAGGTCAAGTGTACCCGCAGTGAACGTATTTGTTTCAGCTGTTCTTGTAGCTGTAAAATACGCCCATGTGCCGGCAATTGCCCCTCCTGCAGCCAAAATGATAAGTAGAATACTTACCCATGGCTTTTTAAGCTTGTCCATACTTAAGGTAATTTAATTAATAATTAGGTTCATTATCTACTATACGCAGACGATATATCAAATGTCAAGATACACATGCAGTGTATGAAATCTTATCAGAATACCATTTCATTAATTTCATTGAGAAAGTACTCTTTTAAAGAGTGAAGCTTAATAAATACTATGTTTATTGACATATTCGGTATTTACAAGTTTGAAGATCGGACAAAAGTACACCCGCGTGTCTTTCTTAAAAGATATCTTGCAAAAAGATTTTATTTAAATAATTATGAATGATCATCCGATCAATGATATATCTATTTCCAGATTACCTATTCCCATTTAATGTATTTTCTTTTTATTGCAATTTATTGAAATCGATGATTAGTTTGCATTGTCTCTATAAAATATATTACTTTTGATAAAGCGTATTTAATATTAGATTTACTGAAACATGATGTGTGAGTTATACCTAAAAAATTACATTAAAACATATCCTTTGAAAGGATAATACATAAGTAAATAATTCAAATCAATAATTGATGGGCTTGAATTGAACTCAGAAATATGAATATGGGAAGAATCTCTCGCGATTACTATTAAATAGTGTATACTGTTAACATGCTCAATAGTTTGAATGCTTGCTGACTAGACAAGAATAATATTTCTTTCTAATCAATAATACTTCTCACAAAAACGGTTTACATATGGCTAAAAAAATATACATAGGAAAATTATCAGAATCTACCACAGACGATCAACTTCGAGATGTTTTTATGAAAATTGGAGATGTCGTGTCGCTTAAAATAGTCCGAACTGCAAATTTTGAAAAAAATACAAACTACGGATATATTCAGATGGATTCAGATGAAAGTACCAAAAAAGCAATCAAAGCATTAAATAATTCAACGCTTTCTGGAAGTCGAATCAAGGTTTTGGAGGCGCATTATTTAGATCAGGATATAAAAAGGCGAACGTATTGGACGAAACGTAGATAATTAAGAAATTACACAAAATAAAAGGGGGTGCATACATACATATGGATAAAAATAAATTATTTGTCGGCGGTTTACCATGGTCAATTAATAATGAAACATTTGCACAACTATTTGCCAAATTTGGAGAAATAGTAGAAGCAGTCGTTATTACCGATCGTGATACTGGTCGATCAAAAGGATTTGGATTTGTAACATTCAAAAACGAGGAAGATGCACAAAAAGCTCTTGAGCTAGATGGCACAGAAGTTGAAGAAAGAAAAATCGTTGTTAACGTCGCAAAACCAAGAGAAAACAGAACTGGTGGTGGAGGATATAATAGAGATAACTCTCGAGGAGACAGAAGAAGTTATTAAAAATAACCTGCATTTATGATAAACACAACCAATAGTCCATGCATTCGATGTGGAACACAGCGAGTGGTGTCTAAAGTTTGGGAAGAAAAGATAGATGACTCTGTGATAATTAATACAGAGATGGTCTGTCCTGATCCTGAATGTCAAAAAAAAGTAGATATCACAAATAAGAATCGACTCGATAAATATGCTGCTATCAAATTAAGAAGTGAACAAAGAGTTGAGAATAGAAAAGCTGATCAAAAAGCCAGAAAGGCTAAGAAAAGCCCAAACTCATAATCAATTTTTTAATTGATAGCAGCCTCTGTTAGAAAAAAATATTATTCGTGCGTATGATCAAAAAAAATAAACAAGCGAAGAAGAAACCATCATTGTTGAAACGAAAGACCAATGGACGAGTTCGTGGACTTAAAAAGGATAGAAAGAATAATAAGTAATCTAATGGTACGAATATTCTTGAAATGACAATAAACTATGAAATATAGTTTAAGATATGATCTACTGCTTTTTTAGCTCCTCCACTTGACCTCAGAGCTTTGCCGACCTTTTCGGCAGCTTTTGCATACCTTGATTCATTAAGAAGAGAATTGACAGAATCTATTAATAGAGGAATGTCTATCGGCTTTTTTTTGAAATATACTCCTGCCCCCAATTGTTCGACTCTTACTGCGTTTATCTTCTGTTCTTGAATAATAGGAAGCATGAGAAGAGGTACTCCAAAATACAAACTTTCATTGACGCTATTCATTCCAGCGTGACTTATGAAAATAGATGCTTTTTTGAGCATCTCAAGTTGAGGATAATATGGTGCAATATGTACGTTTGATGGAATATCTCCAAGCTCAGATGGATTGATATATTTACCAATCGAAACATAGGACTCAATTCCGATTTGTTTTAATGCTGCGATGATTGATTGATAATTCTCAACGCTATCATTGTAAACGGTTCCCAGCGCAACATAAATAAGAGGTTGATCTTTTTTTGAAATCACTCCTGGTTGTTTTTCATTTCTATCATAAACAATCGGTCCAACAAACTTGTATGAATCATCGAAACTATCCGCAAGAGGCTGAAATTGGCGCGAAGTAAAGATTATGTTCAGCTTTTCAACGTTTGAAAACATATCAAAGAACAATGGAGGAATAAGGCCTTTTTTTGAATATGATTTGCGAAATTTGTTAATAATGTTGAAGAAAGTATGCGGATGAGAAAAAGCTTGAACATAATCGTCAAGGAGAAGCGGTGTTTGACTTACTATCAATTGAGTATTTATTGCCATACTTGGTACTAAAGACACGGTCGGGATATGTGTTTTAAGCCCTGCAATTTTCCCCCATAAGCTCAGTGAGTCGTGAACTAAGCAGTCTGGTTTTTCACGTCCAATCTCAGCGATAGTTGGTCCAAGGAGGCATTTGGTTGCACGCAAGCTAAAATCCGCTATTGTGAGTGCACTGTGAAGAACACGCAGGTTATCAATGGTTATTCTTGGATCATCCAATTGAACCATTCTAAATGAAGCTCCGACATATTCAATTTTTTCTTTAAACTCAGGAGTGTTGTAAATAAGAACTTCGTGACCTTGATTGACAAGTTCCTCTGCCACACCAAGCATAGGATTGAGGTGTCCATATGCAGGCATAGTTTGGAAGATGAATTTCATAGTGTCGAATATAACTTAAGTAGAGTATATCAGTAGAGATTGAGCTGAGAAAGTACGTTCTTCATTTATTAGTCTCTAAGGATCGGAGTCTATTACGCCATTTTATGCCAAAATGTAGCATTGTAAATGATTTTATTGTTTATTGGATTTCAACACCTCATCAATTAAAAAGACCTGATTTGTTCGAAGCAGAGGGAGATTGTCTTGAGAAAAAAAACCGTATTCCGATACTTCATGAGTTGGAATAAAATCTCCACCAATCAAGATGCCAGTATAACAAAGGTCAAGACGTGCCGTTTCCCGGTCGGTGCGCGTTTTGAGAGAGTCGTCAACACTCACGACAAGCCCTGATTCCTCTTTAATCTCTCTTTCAAGAGCCTCTCGAGGATGTTCCCCGGACTTTAAGTATCCACCAGGCAAACTCCATTTATGCGGTCGATATGTGTGTTTAAAAAGAAGTATTTCTTTTTTTTCATTTAAAATTATTCCGGTCACTCCCACCAGAAATTGGTCTTGAAAAAATCTCATGACAAATAACTGTATTCCTTTCGGAAGGCGAAGCATTTTCCAAATTTTGGCGAGTATCGTATTCATAACGCATTTCTGTCTCCGGGTTCGATCCCAGAATCTTTCCCTAATTTCTCATTTTTTATCTCAAGTTGATGAACTCTTTTTGTTAATTCAAGAACCTCATCTTTATTTTTTTTGATTTCTACATTTTTGCCATGCAGTATAAATGAAGTAGAGATGGATTGAATAAGAGATACCAAATAGGAAAGTACGAGCCCAATCACAAGCGAGACTATAATAACATAAAAAAGAGGAATCCCTGAAAAAACAGTAAATCCGAGATTGACCGACACCGGTTGAAAATTATATTTTGAAACATACACAAGCAGTGAGCCCACTATTAAAGATAAAATAAGAATCAACATATAGTTTTTTAATGTATTAAATCTCAGTTCGTTTATCTCAATATGCCAAGAGCAATGACTCCTGTCAGAATAAGATATCCTGCAATCAAATAATTGAGAAACTTGGGAAACATGAGAATCAGAATACCGACGAGAATTGATGAAATGGGGGTTAAATTTTCAAATGATATACTCATATATTTTTATCTATTTCGGACCATTCGGCCAATATATATAACAACAATAGCACCTATGACTGCAACCGCAAAACTATAAAGATTAAATCCGTTGACTCCAGATAGTCCAAGGAGATTCATAATAAACCCACCAACCACAGCTCCGACGATTCCCATGATGATATCAGAGATTGTTCCCTGTCCTGAATTTGTTTTCATAATTATCGATGCAACCCATCCGGCTAACGCACCAAATATGATCCAAAGTATTATTCCCATAATGTATATATTTAATTAATAATTAATTACTTACTTCGTTTGGTTAACGTTCACATCAACCTTATCCGGCATATTGATTTGCGGAGCCGGTATATTTATTTGAGGAGTTCCCATGTTTCTCAATAGGGGAAGACCAAAATATAAAAGTATTAAAACAAATCCAATAAGAACAATTACTCCTATCAAAAAACCCATTCCACTCGAGTCTTTTGTTGGTGTTGTACCATTTACTATGGTTGTCATAATGATTTAACTGCATTATTAATTTCGATGGTTGTTTTATCTATTAATTTTTTTGCAGTATTTACTGCTTTTTTAACCCGTTCCTTTTTTTCAGCATCCTCTTTGATCGTTGTATTCTTATGACTTTGTTTTTTATTGTTTTGTTTTTTCATGAATTACCTTATAAATAGATTTATTATATTTATCTCTACCTGCTTTCTTTATTCTGTTTCAATATCTTTTGGTGTTATGGGATAAATTATTTCTAAGAGATAAACTAATCCCCATGCGATACAGAGATACACAATTCCGGCAATGATCGTGGACCATTCAAGAACAGAGCTTCCCGTTGCTGATATTCCAACGACTCCGCTAAAAGGAAGGGCAAGAGGGGATGTGATCGAGTATATTAGACTGGTAAACCCAATATATTGATTTGCTCCAAGCATTTTAAGGAATAATCTAAAGGTAAGAAGAACTTCTAGAAGACCTAAGATATACCAAATAATTTGATTAAAACGGAGAATTGTTTTCTTTTTTTCGTATACTTTTTGTGGTGCTTCTCCTTTTACGTCTGGCTCAACTTGTTTCGTTGTTTTTTTTACCACTTGACTTGGGGTCTGATCTTCAATAACGGTCACCTCTTGTTGTGTTGTCATATAGAGATAGTATAGATCTGTCCAATGTCATACGATGTAACGTGAGAAGTACCTCTTTAATAATGCAGATTAAAAGAAGAGTGTGAGTGAGATTACAATTTTGTGCGATCGGCAGTCAATTCATGCTCAAGTTGTTTGATGCTAGTAAATAGCATTGAATGATCGATATATTTTACAAGGCCTTTTTTTTCAATAAACCCTAGTTCGATACTTGCCGTTTCTCGAGCGACTCCGACCAATGTTGCGATGTCTTGTTGTGTAAAACGGTGGTCAACTACGATACCTTGAGGATGTTCTTCGCCAAAATGTTTCGCTATATAAATGAGTACTGAAATTACCCGTCTGTACGCATCACTAAATACTAAATGTTCAATGCGAGACAGAGTTTCGGCGTAATCTCCGAGCAGCTTGCTCATCAGCTCAAGAATAATAGCTGGTTTATTTTTAATAAAATTCACTACTTGATCTTTTGGCGCACGTCCAACCTGAACTGAGGTGAGCGCTTCATAAAAATAAATGTTTGGCGCACCATTGATCGCCCAAATAAGAGGAAAATAGGTAATCGGTTTGAGAATTTGAAGGGTTAGCTCAATCCCCGTTTTGGAGATCGTATATTGTCGCACGTACCCTTTCGTTAAGCAAAAAATTCCTTGTGGATTATCATCTGCGCGGATCAGGGTTTCTCCCTTTTTATATATCCGCGTTGAAAACTGGTTGTAAAATATTTCGAATTCCTTCGATCGATCTATATTCATAGTAGCAAGAAGAGGTTAATGCACTACAGTATACTCCAATTATATGCAAGAAGGTGTTTGAAAATTTACAGTAGAGCTTAATTTGGAAGCAGAATACTATTTGGAGACACTTATTTTTGGGTTTCGGGTGATTGTTTTTGTAGGAACAAAAGCCTCTATCTTTTTGCCACCGGTAATAACCGTCACATCAAACCCGCTATCTTCATTTGGATTCGTATCTAAAGCTCCATCTATAATTTCAGGTAAAATGGGCTTTAAAATCTCTTTTATATTTATCACTATGTCTTTAAAATCAGCTCGAGACGTGATTGTCGTAATTTTGTGACCGGCAGAATCAGCATCTGCCAATGTAATATTTTCTGATTTATATCCAGCATCTTCAAGTGTCTTAACTACAACTTCAACTTGTCCCAAGATTCCACCCCCATTTAATACCTGGATAGTCACATTCTCTTTCCTCTTATTTAGTATTTCGCGTGAGGTGTTTGCTTTTTTTTCAATGACAATACTCTTTTTTATTTGTTCATTTTTTACTTGTCGAATAATCAACCCCCCAACTACAGTAGTAAAAAGAAAAATAAGAACAGCTCCTACAGTGACAGCAATTTTTATTCTTTTCCTTTTATTATGATGAGTTAGATATCGAGAAGGTATTTTTTTCATTGATACTATTTTATTTAATGCTATCCGACTTATTTCTTAATTCGGGCGGCTATGTGTACTATTTCGCTAACCTTTTTCATTCTTCTCACTTGTTTTTTTATCTCAGAGATTACTTCTTCTACGTTGTGCATGAAGTCCCTATTTTTATTATCAGTAAAAAAAGTTGCAGAATCTGTAGTAATTGTGAGCTTGACTTCAAACAAAATTGGTTTTCTTTCGGGGTTATAAACGGTTTTGGAAGTAAAGCGAATTAACTGTATTTTATATTGCTTGTTTATCCATACTGCAAGCAATCTTAAATCTCGGCTTATTTTCTTTTTTTCTCCTTCATTTAGTTCTTGGGGTAGCTTACTTATAATAGTGAGAAGTGTTGGGGTTTTTTTCGTAATCGACACAGCAGTTTTTAGAAGATCATTTGTTGTATAGATAAATAGTGGTTGGCGATCTTTATTAATAATAACAATTGAATTGTATTTGCATGTGATCAGAGTTCTGATAACTTCAGATGCATTTGTTTTTTCACTCAGCACTTCAACAATGGGTGAAATGAAATTCATCAATAATTGATTATCTTCTTTCATTTTTTCCTCATCAAATGAGTAATTTTTTGTTTTTGAGCGGGTTGAAAAACGCTGTCTATTTGAGCTGGTAAAATAGGGGAAAAAAATATCTCTTTTTGATATCATTCCTTTTATTTTATTATCACTATTTACCACAATTAATCGTGAAACTGCATGTTTTTGAAACGCGTGATATGCTTTTCCTATAGTGCTTTCCTGAGGAATTGTTGAGACGCTTCTCTTTGGCATGGTTTTGATCATTTCTTCAGCAAACAGATCATCTTTCATAAGCTTTTTGAGGAGAGGTTTTGCTTTCACCAGACCTACTACTTTATCACTTTTATCAAATACAGGGAGCGCATAAAGCTTTAGTTTACTCATCTCTCTTAAAATCTCCCCAATAGGAGTATTGATAAAAATTTTCGGAGGAGTTATGAGACAAGAACGAATATTTGTTGAAGAATTATGTTTGCGATTAAAGAGGGTATTTTGAACGGTCACGAGGCCCATAAACTTTTTATTATCTTCATATGCAAGCAGTGGCGTATGAGTATTTTGGAAGCGATTAACTATTGATGATATGGTACTCTCAATATTACAAATGAGGTGAGATGGAATAGGGTTGACTTTATATTTTGTGTGTAGGATATTCATACCTCAAGGATAAGCCTTGTATGACTATATTGAATTAATTTTTATAACACAATTTATGTAATGTGTATTACAAAAATTGAGAATTCAACATTACATGATACAAGCTATTGGAATAGTACAATTTACAAATAAGAAGGAGAAGAGTAATTATAAAATAAACAAATAATATGATCCAAAACGACGATAATAACAAGAATATGACAGTTAAAACTGATTCAACAAGTGAAGACAAAATTGAAAAAATCGAGGACTGGCGCAATGAACATGGTAAACCCAGCCTTAAATATCTTGAGGCTCTTGCACGAGATGGGAGCCTCGAAGCATTTAATAAGATCAATTGCTCAAGATTTGGATGTTGATTACGGTCCTAATATTTCACCCGATTTATTGATACGAAAAATTCTGGCAACTCAGAGTGACTCAAATACCACCACATGATGAATTGGTTTTTTTAAGTAAAACTATAAACAAAATCTGAACACTTCTATCACGCTGCGATAAGTATATATCCATTTTTTCAGAGTCCAGAGGTTTGGAGGATGTTAGAAGTTTTTACTCATAAAATTAATATGATAACCGCCCGTTCAATGAGTATTTAGTTAATTCTTGATACAAGAATATATTTGGCAATTTCATCATCAAGTGCAAATTGGCTAAATCCTATCTGACACAATAAGGTAGGGAATCTTCTAATCATCTCAATAGTCATACCAGGCATAATTCCCATAGAAATAATTTTTTTCAAATACTCAGTTTGAGATGTGCAAATAGTACTTATTTTGCCTTTTTCTCCTTTTTTTAAACTAGTCAACGGCACTAGTTTGTTACTTTCTTCACTATCTAACGGCCATTCATAGTTGCAATTTGGACATCTGACAAGAGGGCAATTCTTAGTTAAGGGACAGCTGGCACATGATTGTACTGCTTGTTTTATATCAAATTGATATCCGCAAAGTTTGCATTTCATAGATGTATTTTGAAAAGAATAAATGTTAGATTTGTACTAAACCCAACAATAAAAGCTGCAGTTATACAAAAAATAAATATTGCTACTCCCATTTTTTTTCCTCTTTCTTTAACCATCATCAACCCTTGTGCTATGCACGCCGGAAATAACGTCATAGAAATAATGGCAATAGTCAATTGGTTTACTGTAAACAGTCCGGCTTTATGCATATCATATAAACCCGCAGCCCCAAAATCACGCCTAAAAAATCCGAAAATAAAAGCTACTGCGGTCTTTTCAGGAAGACCAAGGAGTTTGATCGGATAACTTAATCCCCACACCAGTAAATTAAATAGTCCAATAATTTGACCAACCCACAATATGAAGCTGGCTAAGATGAAAAGAGGAAGTACCTCTTTGAGGTACCAAACAATTCTCGCATATGTTTTTATTATTATATTTGAAAAAGTTGGTAAACGTAAGGGGGGCACCTCCATAAAGAAAATAGGAGGATTACCGGGAAGAAGTTTTGCCCCTAAGTATCCAACTAATAAAAATATAGTTATGATAACAAATCCCCAAACCATAAGAGCGTTTGGATACTGTACTAAAAGAGTAAAAAGTACTCCCAGTTGAGCTGAA
>PFOB01000074.1 GCA_002792315.1 Candidatus Roizmanbacteria bacterium CG_4_10_14_0_2_um_filter_39_13
TTTAAACTTATTTATTTCGAAAAATATTTTTGTAAAGCAGATGCAATTCAAAGAGAGCTTTTCTATAAATCGGGTTTTGGGAAGCTTATCAAGAAAAGTATCATGCATGTATTGATACATTCGGGGCGTAGTTCAGATGGCTAGAACGTTGGGCTGGGGGTCCAAAGGTCGCAGGTTCGAGCCCTGTCGCCCCGACATAGAGAATTTATTTTTTTGAAGATCTTTCTATTTCATTCTGTTTCTTCTTTTGATTCTCTATTTATGAGGTGTCCAAAGCCAGCCTCTTTTAGCTTTGCACCTACCTCATCTGATATTTCGCCAACCCACAACTAGCCTTGGACAGCACTAGGTTTTTGAGTTCTGGTTCGGGAGGTGTCATATGCATCTGAAGTATCATATATCCTTAATACTTCGACGACTTTTCCATCTGCTGTTTCTACGCGGACACCGGTATAGGGAAAATGTTGACCGCCTGTTTCAAATGTCACCCCTGGAGTTGGGTGGTTTTGAGAATATCCTACGGCTTTCATTGCCAAGGGAAAACCAAAAAGGTCAAGTGGTCTGCTATTATTACTTCTTTCACGAAGGTCCTCTTGTTCTGCGTCATACATTCTGCTTTCTTCTTGTTGCCGCATCCTTTCATTTTGAACTGTTTGTGCTTCTTCGAGCCCTCTTTGAAGTCCTTGAATAAAATCTGCCCGTATATCTTCATCAACCCCAACCTGAGCGAGCGTATCTACTATTTTTTCAATATCTTCCTCAGTGATAGGCTCTATTTCTATTTGGGGTGATTCGATCGTTCTTTTCCCCAAAAGGCGCTGTAATCTTTCAGGAAGCGTAGTATGCTGCGAAACAGGGGGAGTGGGTTTGTCATGCGCGCGACGACCTTCTAAGCTTCTTTTTGCAACTTCAATCAACTCTTGTCGTCCTGAAATTCTCGATTTTTGTTGTGCGCCAACATCGACAACCGAAAGTTCATGATCAAGAAATACGCGGTATGGATTTCGTGAGTCACTTTGCAAGCGGACGAATACGCCTTGAGCTATAGCTGTCAGTGCCTTACGCTCTGATTCTGGGAATCGGCCTTCTTCAATCCATTGGTCAACTAATTGTTTGCCCGCAGTATGTATGATATCAGGATCTTGCAGCGAGTTATACTGTGCCTTGAATGCTTCCAAAGAAGCTGGAGGATGAGCATTCATTTCAGCAATTATATTATCGGTAACTAATTTTTCATGTACTTGAATGGCTGCTTTTTCCGTTTCATCAAATGGGTTGAAAAATTCTTTCTCTGTTTGTCCCGAGATGAAGTGTTCTTGCTGAATTCTTGCCGCTCTGCTGAATTGATTGGATTCGGTAGGAACTACAAGTGCTCTTGAGGGTGTTTCTATGGATATTTGCGGAGTTTCTTGAGCGGGGTCTGCCATGTGTGATTATTATATCAATCATTGATATACTTGTGAGTACGTTTTTTTTGGACGAGCATAAATGAGTTTGAAGTATATAAAATGCAATATGATAAAAGAGATTAGAACTAAAGAGTCGTGTGAACCTATTGATGCTCAACTATTGAAGTTGATGAGAGGGAGTGTTGAGGCCGCTCGTGCATTTGCCGCCACATATAGTGGGCAACAAAAATACGCTGGAATTCGAGAAATTCCATTAGTAGCATTTGATTTTGTTGAGGGGAGTGCGGTTGTTGATACGTTAGAAGACTGTGCGGATCCTCAGCGAATTTTAAAAGAGATACTCGATGAAAATCAAATATGTCAAGAAGATGGAATAGGAGGAATCTACCATTATGGAGAAGATCACAATCAATATATTACAATTACCAGATTTCCATCAAGAAATAATCCCCAATTGTATTTTGAGCAAACACAACATGTGGAAGATGTCGGAAATAAGGAAGCTCCTTCACGCATTATTTGTCGAGAGGAATGGAAGGTAATCGGTACGCAGAACTTTGGGTCAGAGCCTTTGACAGCGATGTTGCAGAGGAGCCTCGCATCATACAGACGCAGTTGGAGTAATGTAGCGTCAAACAATCATTTTTCTTATCAGTAGTTTCCATTCCTGAAATCCATTTCTAAAGTATCCTTGTAAACTTTCTTCATGGTTCTTCAAAATTGAGGCCTGAATGGAAGATACGTTTTGTGTTCGTGCATATGTTTCTGCAGTCTCGATGAGTTCTTTCACTACGCCATCATTTTTATGTTCTTTCATCACAATAAGATCAGATATGTATGCAAATCGATGAGATGTTCTAAAATGTTTTTTATCATCTTCAATATATACAGATATCATCCCAACAACCTCATTATTGATTTCAACCACAAAAATTTTCCCCACCCCTTGCTCACACACCTTTAAAAGGTGCTCGAGGTAATCGTGAGCAATTTTGACCCCTTCAATTCGATGAGGATCCATCAGACGTTCGTATTCTTGAAGTTCTTCAATACATTGTTTAACCGCAGCAATATCAGCATGTGTGTATTCCCGTATAATATGCATATACAGCCAGTATACAAAAGACATATACTGGAGGCAAGAGCGCATAATTACGAGCATATGCTATCATAAATATATGAGTTGGAATCCGAAAATTATCATTATTATCGTGCTTCTGATTGGGGGAGTATTTTTGGGGTTTTTCGGATATACAAAATGGACAAATCGTTGTCAGGAGGATGATGCCCGGATTTGTACACTACTTGAGCAATTGGCAATAGACAGCTCAACTCAACATCATGGAACGTATACTGAAATTCATAAGACGGTTCCCTTATTTACGATCGATTGGGCGATTGATAAATCATCTCAAGAAATACTCAAAAAAGAGGCATCTGATGAGACAATGCATTTGATCATTGCTGATGACACGGTCTTTTTAAAAGATTATTCTGATAATTATTGGTGGAAACAATCAGCGAAAGACGTTGCTAAGTTTGATATCACACTTCCATTTGATCCAACTATTTTTTTTAACAATCTGGTAAAAGATATCCAAGATCCCCAAACCTCTTTGTCCTATACCCATCAGGATGTCTGCGGTGCAAAGACCTGTTATGTCATGACCTTGAAAAAAGACAACATGCAAATAACGGATTTTTATATAGATGAAAAAACTGATCAAATACAACAAATAATAATTTCTTCATCAGATATTGAACAAAAAATACTATTTGATTATGAGGATTTTCAGATAGAAATTCCCCATTCAAGTGTCAAAACGGCATCGGCAAATCAAAATATATTCTTTGAAAATTTTTTGCAACAGTCATCTATTCAAAAACAAAAACCAGATTACATTCAAGAATTTGAAAAGACCCAACAACAATTAGAGCAAGAAGGTAGTCCAGACTTCATAGTGTCCCCAACAACATATCCATAATATTTTATATACTACTGGTATGAAAACAACCCTGATCTATTTAAATGGCGGCTCAATTAATGAAGATAGACTCAGAGATGTGATAAATGAAACGCAGTATATAATCGCCGTTGATGGAGGAGCAAATATGCTCAGTAAACAAAATATAATCCCTGATGTATTAATCGGCGATATGGATTCGATAGACAAAGATGTTTATCGAATTTTGAAACAAAATAATACGAAGGTGATAATACATCCGAAAGAAAAGGATCAAACCGATTCAGAGCTTGCCATTTCATATGCTATTGATCGGGGATTTAAGGAAGTAATCATTACTGGTTTTGTGGGAGATCGATTTGATCATATGATTGCGACTATTAATTATCTGAGTAAATTATTAACAAAGTTAAAAGTTAAGATTATTAATAATAATGAAGATATTTATTTTGTGACAAATTCTCTGCAATTTAACGGAAAAATAAATGACGAAGTTTCGATTATTCCCTTACATGCTGATGCGGAAGGGGTAATGACAAACGGTCTACAATATGAGCTCAACCACGAAATACTTCAATTATCTTCCACACGAGGCATTAGCAATGTGATAAATAATCCCACTGTCAGTATTCTCTTGGAAAAGGGAGTAGTAATGGTCGTGCATAGACACTTCTAATATTTGTTTCGGGAGGATTATTGAATTTTTTTATATTCGTGAAGTGCCGTATCTAATATTTCAATTGACCTTCGAAGCTGCGATTCTTCAAGAACATATGCAATACGAACTTGTTTTTTTCCCTTTTTTGGATCGGAGTAAAATCCGTATCCAGGAGCAAGCATGACTGTTTCATTTTTGTCGTGAAACGATTCAAGAAGCCAGATAGAAAATATTTCCGCATCTTCAACTGGCAACTCTGCCATTATGTAAAAAGCACCTTCAGGTTTGGTGACTGAAATGCCATCAATAGACTGAAGCCCTTCAAACATGACGTCGCGGCGATTTTGATACTCGGCCTGCATCGACTTGGTATATTCTGCGGGAACATCGACAAGTTTTGACCCAATATATTGGTCAATAATTCCTCCGGAAAGACGGCTCATGGCAAATTTCAGAGATCCACTTAAGACTTGTTCATTGAGTGAAATGAGATTTCCAAGACGAGCACCACAAAGATTGTATCGTTTTGACAGGCTATCAATAAGAATTGCTTGTTCGGGAATTTCTTGCATAAACTTAAGAAGAGACACATGTGGGCGATCGACAAATGTATATTCTCGGTACACTTCATCAGACAAGAGAAATAAGTTGTGTTTCTTAACTATATCAACAAGCATGAGAATTTCCTCCTTTGTATACACAGTTCCTGTTGGATTTCCCGGATTTGAATAGAGAATTGCCTTTGTTTTTTCGGTGATTGCTGATTCAATTATTGCTCCCGGAGGAAGATGAAATCCATCCTGAAGAGAAGTTTCAACGGGAGTAAGTTTGATATTCCAAAGCTGTGCCGATGTTTGGTAGCTGCTATAAAATGGTTCAAAAACGAGCAGTTCATCTCCAGGGTCGCAAACAGCAAAGAGAGCCATATTTATAGCTTCAGAACCGGCGATTGTACCGATGGTATTTTTGGTATTTACAAATAAAAAACCCAAATCATGGTAGTATGTCTCAAGTGCTTGAAGGTATTCTGGTGTCCCTCCAGAAGGCGCATATGAAATAGGGTTTTGAGTCCAATGTTTCAATGACTCAATCATCACATCAGGTGTTTTTACATCAGGTTGTCCCATATTCAGATGATAGATTTTTATTCCACGGCTTTTTGCCTTATCAGAAAGTGGAATCAGTTTTCGGATCGAGGAAATGGGAAGTTTTTTCATTCTTTTTGATATATCCATACGTTCTATTTTATCAAAAACAGATGTATAATAATACACAATGAAAATGACTCGAAAAATACCCGCCACCATGGTCACGCAGCACCCTGACCATGCACATACTCCGTACTGGCATTTTAAACCGTTCATAAGTACTCAAGAGGAGCCACGGGAACTTTACCTTTCGTTTAAAGATTTAGGGGCAACTGAGTATAAGTGGGACTGGGAGGGAAAGCTCGTTGATGAAGCGATTTTAGAGCGAATATTTGGTGAGTACTTTGACTACTTTCAAAAAGAGAAAATTGGTAAAGATAAGTTTATTACCTTTCGTCTGCCCAATCCAAAAGTAGAAACAGAATACCGATTGGGGAGGGCATTCATGGGGATCTTAGCCGCGTCCGGATTATCTAAGACTTTAGGGCTCAAAGATAACCCATTATTTGAAGTAATCTTACCAATGACCGAATCGGCTAAAGAAATGTATGATGTCCAAGATGCATTCAGACAAATGGCCTCGTTAAGACACCCATTACTCAAAAGGAGTGCTGGAGATATAGAGCACATAGAGCTTATTCCTTTATTTGAAGACATAGATACTATTTCTCATTCAGATGAAATTTTGAAAGAATATCTCGAAAGACATATGCAAGGATTTGGATTTAAGCCAGAATATATCCGTCCCTATGTGGCTCGATCTGATCCAGCTCTTAATGCAGGAATTGTCCCAACAGTCCTTGCAATCAAAATTGCCCTTTCAAGATATAAAAAATTTGAAGATAAGAATGAAATTCCACTCTATCCAATGATCGGTGCCGCAGCCCTTCCCTTTCGTGGAGGGATTAGCCCCCGAACAGTTGATCAGTTTATGAATGAATATGCGGGTATTCGCACGACTACTATTCAGAGTGCTTTTCGATATGACTTTCCAAAAAATGAGGTGATTGAGGCTATACAAAAGCTAGAAGCGAAACTAAAAACTCTTGAAACACGAATGATTTCAACAAAAGATGAAGCAAAATTGCGAGAAATAATGACACTTTTTTCACAGTATTATCGAGCGACGATAGAGAAGATAGCGCCTCTTATCAATCAAATATCAAAATCAATACCAAAAAGAAGAGAACGCGTACAACACATTGGACTGTTTGGATATTCGCGGGGAGTTGGTGAAGTAAAATTGCCACGCGCAATCACGTTTACTTCATCACTATATTCAATTGGTATTCCGCCTGAGCTTATCGGAACTGGACGTGGTTTGCTGACGTTGAAAGCAGACAATATGCAGGAACTACTAGAGTTATTGGAAAATATATATATCAATCTTCGTTCAGATTTATTACACACAATTTCTTATACTAATTTTAACGTCCTTGAAAAGCTTGCAAAGAATACTACGGGCTTTGATGAAGTACTTGCAGATGCACGCGGAATACAGGAGTATCTTGGTCAGGAACCAGAGCTAACTAAGGATCAAATAGAACATCATTCAGTTACTTCACAAATATTTGATCGCTTAAATGAAGGAAAAGACATTTCAAATTTAATTGAAAAAGCCGCACTACTTCGAAGAAGTATTGGGTAAAATGATATATGTCAATAATGCCAGATCATTGGATAAGAAGAATGGTCAAAGAACACAAGATGATAGATCCTTTTCAGGATGAGCAAGTACGAGATGGACATGTGTCATACGGTCTTTCATCTTATGGATATGACCTCAGAGTAGCAGATGAGTTTAAAATTTTTACTAACATTCACTCAGCAGTAGTTGATCCGAAGGCGTTTGATGAAAAATCATTTGTTGATATTGTTGGAGAAGGACAGATTCTTATCCCTCCCAATTCATTTGCACTCACTCGCAGCCAGGAATATTTTCGAATTCCGAGAAGTGTTATGGGGCTTTGTATCGGTAAATCTACCTATGCCAGATGTGGAATAATCGTGAATGTCACCCCACTGCAGCCCGAATGGGAAGGCTCTCTCATTATTGAAATATCAAACACAACTACCCTTCCTGCACGAATCTATGCAGGTGAAGGGATTGCTCAGATTATTTTCTTTGAGGCCGATGAAGTATGTGAAAAATCATACAAAGATACTTTTGGGAAATATTCGCACCAAACTTCAATCGTTCTTCCAAAAGTTTAAAAGGCTGAATATACACCTCTTCTGACTGAAATGAGTGTATATAATATAGCTCTATGTCTTTACTCATACCTAAAATCGCAAAATACGGGGTCATGATTATTTTTATTATCTTCTTTCTTCAAATAAAGCCCGTTCTAGCAGCTAATCACTCAACAAACAAATTTGGCATTCATCTTGCTCAGCCGCAGGACGAAGATATTGATCGTGCAGCTGATCTTGTTAACGGAACTGGGGGGCGGTGGGGATATATCACTCTCGTCATTCACGAAGATGATAAAAGCAGAGATAAATGGCAACCAATCTTTGATAAACTTCGAGATCGGGGCCTGGTGCCAATCATTCGTCTCGCAACATCTCCAGAGGGTGAAAATTGGAAACGTCCAAATGAAGAAGATGCTGATGAATGGGTAGCTTTTTTGAACAGTTTGCACTGGGTGGTCAAAAATCGTTACATTATTTTGTTCAATGAGCCAAACCATGCATCTGAATGGGGAGGTGAAGTGGATCCGAAATCATTTGCCCAAGTAAATGAAACATTTGCGCGGAAACTCAAAAAAGCTGATGGTGATTTTTTTGTGATGATGGGAGGGATGGATGCATCTGCTCCCCAAAGTAAACCACTGTATATGGACGAGAAGGTGTTTATTCAAGAAGTAGTGGGAGAGATAGGCGTTGATGATTTTAACGAACTGTTTGACGGCTTGTCTTCACATTCATATCCAAATCCAAATTTTGCTGGGTCACCAAATAGCAGTGGCCGAGGAACCGTTAAAACGTATGAATGGGAACTCTCACTATTATCTTCTCTAGGGATCAAATCTCTGCCAGTATTTATAACTGAAACAGGGTGGAATGGCGATGTGCTTTCTCGGACTCAGATTGCAGAGAAATTTCAGTATGCATTTCAAAATATATGGATTCCCGATGATCGGGTGATTGCGGTGACACCATTTGTGCTCAATTATCAGGGCGAGCCATTTCTCAAGTTTTCTTGGGTGAAGGAGGGGAATGGAGGAGTATATCCTGAATATGAAATGGTTCGGGACATGGAGAAACTGGACGGAAATCCTGAAATATATCAGGATGGGTCATTTGACATGGCTGATTTTCCTCATGATATTGTTGAGCAGTCGACCTATCATCTGCGAGTAGACGTGACTAACAATGGTCAGGCGATCTGGAGTCGCGAGAATGGGTATGGATTCATGCTTGAAAATGTAGAGCCTTCGCAGTATCTGATCTCATCATTTGGTGAAATTAAGCCATTTGAAACAAGAACCATTGATATATACTTTTCGACCCTTGATGAACTTGGCGAGTTCAAATCGCGCATTGTGCTGTACCGTAATGAAGATATGGTTATAAGCAGTAGTCATTGGGATTATGAAGTGGTGTCGCTTCCTTTGCTTTTATACAAAATTTCCCTATTCCCAAAGCGAACCACCACTGACAGCGATTTTGAACTTCAAATATATAATCAGCACGAAGAGCTTGTATTTAGGAAAGGTGGTCTTCAAGTCGTTGATGGACAAGGTTCGATAGAGAAAGTTAATAACATCGCACTTGGTCAAAAGTACCGCGTGGTTCTTCTCAAAAAACAATATCTCCCGCGCCAGACCTATGCTGATTTTCAGAAAGGGGAGAATGAAGTTACCTTTGAGCCGATGATTCCATTGGATTTTGATGGAGATGGTGCTGTGGGATGGGGGGATCTTGGAGCAGTTCTCAAGAATTTGAGACTGCTAGGAATGTGGATGATATAGGGAGAAGAAAAATTACTTTGTTACCTCTTTTTCGGTAGCAGTAAAAAAGTCAAATGAAGGTGCGCAAAGGGGAATAGATCCTAAAAAAGGTGATAATTTAATTCCTAATCCTTCGAATACAAATCTTTCATTTGAGGTCATCCGAATCCCAGAGTGAGAAATACTTTCTAATGAATGGGTTATTACTGGATCTTTACCTTGCCAATGGTAGAAAATAAATCGTTTTTCTGCAAGGTCAAGGAACAATTGTATATTGTATAATTCATTTTGTGCAGCAACAGGGTCCATAAGATCAACATCTAAGCTATTGATTTTTAACTCTTTCATCATCTTGTTAAATGGAACCAAGGGAGGGAGGGGACTCGTCAAAAAAACAACTACTTGAGGAGCTCTATCAATATAAGCATTTCTAATCCGGGTTACTTCAGGTGACATAGGGAAAGAATTATATATCTTTTCATCAACAAATGCAATACTATAGGTTAAATACGTAATACTTCAATAGCTTGGCAACAATGGGTGTAAGATAGGTGATTTATTTATTCTTACATCACCTATGGCATATGTATCAAATCCTTG
>PFOB01000014.1 GCA_002792315.1 Candidatus Roizmanbacteria bacterium CG_4_10_14_0_2_um_filter_39_13
TAATCATGAATATAAAAATTGATAATAAAAGGTCATTGTAACAATCTAAAGGAGTAATTACAGCCGTATATTTTGGCAATTAAGTCTTAAAGTGCATGTTCCCAACTCCTTTTTTATCCAAAGTCACCTGCAGCATTTGCAGGGAGTTAAATATTTGAGGAATACGGGAAATAAAAAAATCAAATACGAAAAACAGGAAAAACCTATCTACATATTTGATGCGTACATATTACCATATCCGGGAAACATTGTCAATACTATAGGATATTTAAATATGACTATTACGTTGTTTGGAGGCGATTTACTAAAAGAAGAAGCTACACATTTGGCTCTGAACCTTTATCTACCGTGTAGAAGCGAACTCGATCGCCACGGAACATGAGGTCAATCTCGCCAGTTGGCCCGTTTCGATGCTTTGCAATACTGAGTTTTACTGGCCGTTGACTGGAATCCAATAAATCTGTTTCTTCATCTTCTGCATAAATAAACATTACAACGTCTGCATCCTGCTCTATTGCTCCAGACTCACGAAGATCTGCAAGTTGTGGTTTTTTGATTCCCCGCTGCTCGACCGATCGATTGAGCTGTGAGAGCGATAATACAGGGATCTGAAGCTCACGAGCCAAGTTCTTCAAGCCTTGAGAGATACTTGAGACCTCCTGAACGCGTGATTCATACTCACGGTTTCCGTGTGCAAGCTGCAAGTAATCGACCACGATGAGGTCAAGTCCTTTTTCTGCCTTGAGTTTCCTCGCTTTGGTGCGCATTTCAGTGATCGACATACCAGGTGTATCATCAATGTAGATTTGAGCCTCAGAAAGGTCTCCCATTGCCTGAACAATGCGTTTGGTATCACTGTCAGAAAGTTTGCCAGTTTTGAGCCTCCATGCGTCTACATCAGCCTGACCGACCAAAAGTCGGTCCACGAGCTCTTCCTTGCTCATTTCAAGGGAGAAGAATCCCACGGGACGTTTCTCAACCATCGCGACGTGAAGCGCGATATTGAGGGCAAAAGATGTTTTTCCTACCCCTGGACGAGCTGCAAGGATTATGAGATTGGAATCCTGCATACCAGAAAGCTTTGCATCGAGAGATGAAAAGCCTGTTCGAACACCCCGATTCGACTCCCCTGTCTTCATAAACTCCTCAAGTTTTTCAAAACTATCGGCTAAAATCTCCTTGAGAGGAATAAAATCACGATGTTGATGTTCTTGTGCAAGCGAAAAAATCTCAGATTCAATATCATCAATGAGTTGTTTTATGTCACCTTTTTCGGCAAATGCTTTTTCTACGGAACGGGATGCGACATCGATGAGTTTTCGCTTGGTATAAAGCGCTTTAACAATATTTCCATACTGCTCAACATACGCTGATGTTGGCACTGAATTTAAGAGATCAGAAAGATAGGACGCTCCACCTGCATATTTTAGCGTACCATCTGTCGAAAGTTGATTTTTTAAGGTCACAATGTCAATCGGTGATTGATCTTCAAAAAGGCGAAGCATGCTGGTGTAAATAAGCCTATGTGCATTTGAGTAGAAAAATTTAGGTCGTAAGAATTCAGCA
Source organism: Candidatus Roizmanbacteria bacterium CG_4_10_14_0_2_um_filter_39_13 (assembly GCA_002792315.1). GTDB lineage: Bacteria > Patescibacteriota > Microgenomatia > UBA1406 > GWC2-37-13 > UBA1450. The sequence goes on from PFOB01000014.1 coordinate 1,567, forward strand.
ACAAGCGCTATCGCACCAGAATCAATCATTATCGCGCCGAGCACCGACTTTTCAGCCTGATCATCATGCGGAGGGGTTTTAAACTGTGCAGAGGAATGTTCGTCCATTGGATCAATATCGTACCTTATTAACTACAAGAAGTAAAGCCACACTCGCACTAAAGTTTTTATATATTTTGCAATACCACTACTCGTGTACTCTCCCCCGTAAGTTCTTCTCGTTTGAGGGTCAATTTTTCTATTGGTTCAACATCTGTTGCACCAATTTCTTTCAAAAACGCTTCAAGAGGCTGCAAACCTACAAACGTTTCTTTTTTCAGATCCTCTCGTCCATAATGCATCGGAATAACAATAGAAGGCTCTAAATCATTTAAAACTTTACCTGCCTCAACCGGATCTATGGTATACAATCCGCCAACCGGTATCATTACCACGTCTACCGAGCCGATCTGATCCACTATTTCATCCTGAATGAGATGTCCAAGGTCGCCACAATGCAAAATGGTAAAGTCATCCGCTTCAAATTTGTATATCACATTTTCTCCGCGTTCTTCCCCATTTTTCTTGTCATGAAAGCTTTGAAAACCAGTAATTCTCACCTGATTCTTTTCAAACTCACCGGGCCACGTAAGGACAAGAGGCTCGCCCTTGATATCAACCAGGCTATTATGATCGTTGTGATCATGCGAAATGGTGACGATATCAGCTTCAGTTTTTGGGAATTTTAACCCCGTATACACCGAATCGTATGGATCTGTCACAATTTTTGCCGTTTTTGTACGAATGTAAAATGAAGAATGTCCGAAATATTTGATATCCATAAGTAGAGTATAGATTACCAAATAATATGGCGTAATACAATCTTGTTTATCAAGCATTATTGAGCACACACATTTTTCAGCACTTTGTCTCTTTGCCGTTCTGGCAACCTATTTATCATATTTTCAACCATTGAACCGACCGTTTGCTCATACACATAGTCTGTTACGAACTCTTTTCCTTGTTCCAAGGCTTGATCTTTGATTCTTGTTGCCTCCCCCAATACGTTTGCAGTTGTTTTATTGAGCTCAGATGAAGCTGTTTTATACGCATCATTTGTTCGAACCTCATTATCGAGCGCCTCCTTGATATTTTTACCAGTAAATAGGTTTGCAACACCCGATTCGCCTGAATTTGTCTGATCTTGATTTTGCCGCTTAGCCAAGTTATTGAGAACAATGACGCCAAAAAGGATGATTGTAGTAAGGAATATCACTTTCAAATACACAAGAAGTGAGGGTTTTGCCGGTTCTTTGACGTTCTTCTCTTTTAGAGTGTCCATACAAAGTAAGTATATCGTACTCAGGATGAAGTATAAAGTGAGCCCGAGGTGGGAATCGAACCCACGACTTCATTCTTACCAAGAATGCGTTCTGCCACTGAACCACTCGGGCGATCAGAAACTCAATTTTAGCATAAAATCATTTTTTTGTGGAAATAGCATGATACCCCACAATAGCAGCACTTACGATCACATTTAAGGATTTATTAATCCCCCACATCGGAATTTCAACAATCTCATCAACTTCGGCAAGTGCTTCTTCTGACACGCCAAACGTCTCATTTCCTACCAATAAAGCTACTGGCATTGTATATACAGCCTTTGTATAGGGAATTGAGTTTTTAGATTGTTCTATTGCAATGATTTTGATTTTTTGATTGTCATCCTCGCGCAGGCGGGGATCCATGTTTTTTCGAGATTCCCGACCTGCCCGTCCGGCAGGTGGGTCTGAGTCGGGAATGACAATGATATTACCTCGAAGCTCTTTAATTGCCTCAACAGCTGAAGGCTTGTATTCCCATGGCACAATCTTGTGAGTCCCAACGCTTGCTTTTTGAATCTTGTGATTTGGCGGCGTTTCCATCTCTCCACAGAGATAGATTTTTGAAACCGCAAGTCCATCTGCAAGTCTGAAAATGCCACCGATATTGAATGTATCATATACGTTTTCCAATATGAAATATATCTCATTTCTTTTGACTTTTTTTGCAAAATCGTGGGCTTCAATCATTGGAATGTCACGCAATTGTTTTGAATCAAGTTTTTTCATAGTTCTGAATTGTCCTATTATAACAATCTTTACTTATAATTTAAATCTTATTTGCTTTGAAATTGTTTTATAAACTATCCTATAGTTGACAAATGGTTAAACCTATAATATAATACTCCCATTAATTATTCGTTTGTATAAAGGCTGCTCCGATTGTTATCGGAGTTGACAAACAAAATTGAAAACTATGAAAAAAATACTGATTGCCACCATTCTCATGTTTGTAACCATTCTCAACACGTCTGTTGTCATGGCTGGATCAAGCCAGTACGGACAGTATGACGGTGGCACTCCTAATTATTCAATCATTGTTGATAAGATGGTCATGACCGGAAATCAGACCAAGGGTGGCCAAGAGGTATATGTTGACAATCTTTCACCTTCTGATCCTCGATTTGCACCTGGCGCACAGGTAACTTTCCAGATCAAGGTTAAAAACACTTCTGACGTGTCACTTTATAATATTCATGTGAATGATATTCTTCCTGAATGGGTTGATGCAGTTGAAGGACCCGGTGATTATGATGGAAGTACTCGTACAATCTCATGGACATATCCTGAACTCAAAAGCGGTGAAGGAAAGCTTGAAAAAATCACTGTTCAAATTAAGCCACAAGATCAGCTTCCAGCCGACAAGGGACTTATGTGTATGAACAACAAAGCAACGGCTAAGACAGACAATGCATATGACGAAGATACCTCACAGTTTTGTCTTGAGAAACAGGTTACCATGACTACAAAAGGTGGACAACCCGTAAACTCAACTCCTGAAGCTGGTGCTCCCCTTCTTGCATTTGGCGCACTCAATATGCTCGGACTTGGAGCAGGAATATGGTTGAAAAAAAGAGCGTAAGCTCGATCGCATATTCTTCATTTCTCTATGTGTAATTACACACAATTCTTTCTTGACATCTTCATTCATATCATTTAATATGATCGGTATATGATCACTGATCAGGATATCAATAAACTCGCAAAAGTCTTTGCTACAAAAGATGATCTTCAATCAATGGAATCTAATATTCGACGGGATATGGCTACCAAGGATGATCTCCAATCAATGGAGTCCAATATCCGACATGATATGGCTACCAAAGATGATATCACCGAAATAAAACAGGACATGAAAAGATTTGCAACTAAAGATGACCTCAAGAGATTTGCTAATAAAGAAGATGTACGAGACATTGTCAAAGAAAGCACTGAAAGTATTGTAGAAGGAGTAAGAATCATCATTGATATGCTTGGAGAAACAAGTAATAAAACAGAGCAGAATACTGAGGAAGTGCAGGGTCACCGCATCGCCATTGGCGATCATGAAGAGCGAATCAGACTACTCGAACAACCTTCTCAGATCTAATTACGATTACTTATCGTTCCTTAAAATATTGAGTTTGTATAAAATTCTCAACCTAACATTCAGCCTCACTTATTCTATAGTCTTTGATATTAGGACTATGTGTTTCTTAAGTTGAAAAAGTATTTGATATTACTCTACCGTGTATTATAATTACTTGACTCATAAATATACATTCATTACAAGATAATAATCTATGGCTTCTGAATATCCACCGGTAGTAACGATGAGCGATGCACATTTTCAAAGATTGCCCAAAAGGAATGGAGAGCGAGTCTCATACGATTTTATCGACAATAACTATGTGTTAGAAGAGGCACAAAGAGCCCTTGAATTCGACCTTGATGATGGCCTCCTTGCAATTGAGGATTTTAGAGAATTACTCATTGCTCATCTTGGTATTCCAATCAAGACATCAGAGCGACTTGACAAGCCAGATCCATCTTCTTTGACCATGCGTCAAATGACTGAAGCCCAGGCGATGAAAGTACGGCATGCTCAAGAAAATGATCCTGATGGATTTACGATAAGAAGTAAAGAAGCGCTTGATGCGGCAAATTATTGGTTTGATCAAGCAGGAGTTTCTCCCTCAATACTTGGTCAGGTTTCCCATCTTAGCATGACTTTACCACTTGAGCTCGTTGCTGATAAACAACAAATGGCTCCAATATTGAATATGTTTTTGTATCATCGCCTTGGCGCAATGACACTTCCATATATTCCTATCTCAGCGGAATTATCCTGACTCATCTATCCTCCTTCACCGCATCTCTCCCCATTGACAAACTCCCCTGAATATGATACTATAGGATACTTTTGTTCCAAACGCGGGTTTTGCATCCGAACTATGGTTCAAAAGAATGTGTTGATCGCACGGATAACAACAGCATGTTTGAAGAATATGCGATCATCGCACCTTAACATCTAGGGTGAAAAAAACAATTCCATCGATTCTCACGATGGAGTGTAGTAGAAAGAGTAATAATCTCGACGATTATGCTTTTTCTCATGCACTCCATCAACGGCGATGGATCAAGTGCAGTGGCCGGGACGACGCCCCAAGTAGTATGCGTTCGTTCCGGCCTGTATCCCAACCGTCGCCCGCTCCATTTTTTCCCAGGCATGGGAGGAGTTTGGGCATATACCTACCAATGAGGAGGTAAAAAATTATGCGTAAGGTTTTTTGGCTGGTCGCCCTAGTGGCGGCACTCGTTCTCGCCGGTTGCGCAAGCACCGGCCCCATTCCCGTTTCCGTTGAAGCCACCGTTGGAGACTACGCAGTCTCCGCTAACGGTGTATTCGACGGATCGGCCGAGTTCACGGCTCTAATGCCTGTGACCCCGACCGCGGGAAGCCCCGCTGCAGGGGCTACCGCTGTGGCAACGCCGGCACCTGCTGGCGAAGTGTGTGACGCACTCACCTCGTGGACGCCTGAGGTCATTATCAACAGCTTGGTCCCCAATCCGGCTGAACGCGCATTCGTCGCGATTCCTCAGCAGATTGGTGACCTATGGCTTGTTCAAACGGCCAAGACAGCGTTCGACGGTGATGGTCACCCGTGTTGTGGCCCAGTGATCACCTTCCGAACATTCGGAGGTGGCCAGTTCGACTACTGGAACGACAGTGACTCTCGTTCGCCAGCGTTCAATGCGCCCACCGGGACCGGCTTCACTGCAACAGCCCAGACTGACCCGAACTCCGGGCACAGTAACTGGGAGGTGCTAGCACAGCAAGGTTCCTCCGGCACGTTCAAGTCCGACGGCGTAAGTTGGACTCCCTGTCCCGCTGGCACCTCCGCCAGTGCAGTGCCCGCAGCAACGGCCACGCCCGCAGCATCCGCACCGGCGATCAGCCTCGGCGGGCTGTCCGAAATCTCCATCGAGGAAGCGATCGCCTGGACCGGGATCACCGGATGGGTCGTAATCGAAGACACCGACCCTGTGCGATACTATTGGGAAGATGACAGCCCAGTGCAGATTTGCTTTACGCCGGAATTTCCGGAGGGAGCATATCTGTTATACGGGGTTGACCCAGACGGTGATGGAAATTGGGATGACGCATACGTGACCCAGGCAGACAGCTGCACAGAGAATGAGGTTGACAAAGCAACCTTGGTGCCCGGTTTTCCCGAGCGCTAACCAAGCAAGCTTTGCTTTCCTTTTTCACCCTAGTTCGAGGGGGGAGGGAGTTTGTAGAGGACCACCTTGGTTCTTTACTTTCTCCCTCCCCCTCCTTACCTAAACAAACAAGGTTACTTTGTTTTTTGAGGTAAGGATATATTTATGATTATTCCAAAACGACTGATCACACAATACGACACCAGTGAGACACTTGTCATGATCTCACTCTACCCCAAAAAGGGAGAGCGCTACTCCACCGGAGTGAGCGGCTTGGCTTCGTATGCCAAAAATGTGATCACACCGATGAATCACCTCACAATCGTCCTTGCTGATTATGACAAAAAGCCAGCAATATACAAAGAGGGGAAGACCTTGGTCGTACGCTGTTTTCAGACCAATTCACCCTTTATGTGGCTTGATATTTTTCGCACACTTATCCAATTTTCTCATGCAAAAAATGTACTGATCCAACACGACTTCTCTGTCTATGGATCGATGATCGTCTCGGCACTTATTGTGCCCTTTTTGACCATCTTGCGCTTGTTTGGTTTTACGATCTCTATCGTGCTGCATCATGTGGTCACTGACATTTTTAAGCTTGCGGGGCATGTGGGTTTGAAAAATACCTTCTTTGATCGTATGCGTGGTCATGTCTACAATATTCTGTTTAAAGGATTTTATACTCTGGTTGGCGTTGTTTCGACCAATATTGTCGTGCTTGAAGAGTCATTAAAGACGCGCCTTTCATCGGTGATACTGAAACAGAAGATCACCACAATCCCCCACGGTGTCGACACCTCACTCACCACTATCCCAAAAAAGGATGCACGAACCGTACTTGGCATAAAAAAGGATGATTATGTCATTATGTTTTTTGGGTTTGTTAACTGGTTTAAAGGAGCTGACTTTTTTGCAGATACATTCTCAGACAAATCTCATATTTTAGGAAAAAAAATTCACGGTATTATCGCTGGCGGCGAAAGCTCAACAATGAAGGGCAGAACATATTATCAAACATTTTACAACTCAGTTGCAAAAACAGTTTGTAGTTCGCCAACTCTCTCGATGACGGGGTATATCCTGCAAGAAGATATTCAAACGTACTTCTCAGCAGCAGACTTAGTGGTATTTCCCTATCGGAACTGCATGACTGCATCTGGAGTATTGTCTCTGACCTTTTCCTATGGGAAACCATTTATCATATCCCAACCCCTTGATGAGATGTTTGAGGCGCAAGATTTCAAAAAAAATATGAAGGAATTAGGTCTTTCTATCGGCGACCTCACCTTTGATCTGAAAAAAGAATCGTGCCTTGCGTGCACTGAAAATATTTTGAAAAATGGACTGCGAGATAAAATGCGAAATTTGAGTATTCAAATGCGTGAAACGCGTGATTATGCAAAAACGGCGAAAGAATATCAGAAACTTCTCTCTGCTCCCAAACATCGATGGGTTGTCACTCCAAACCCAAAACTTGCTAAACTATATAGTGCAATAGGGATGTTGTTTTAATATCGCAAATAGTATTTGCGCAGATGTCGATTTTCGTGCGATTCGGGAACCATGAACGAAGTGAATGGAAGGGGCCCCGTTAAGCTACGAAAATGGGCATCAAGCAAAAAAAACATGACTAAAAAACTAATCCCATACATACTCCTTGGCCTTATCACCATAAGCCTATTCATTTTTATGCTTATTTCGTGGGAATTTCAACCCGCAGGAGATATTATTGAGTATTATGGGGTTACTGAGTCACTTCTCAGTCACGGCGGTATTAATCTCACACAGGAAGACTATCAGAACCTCGTTAATACGTTCAATGAGGGGTATTTTAGTGATCCACGATACTTTATGGCGGGACGGGGTGCAGAACGCTTTTCCGCGCATTTTATAGGCTACTCCGTACTCGCTGTGCCAACGCGAGCCCTCCTTGAACTTATTGGATCTGATCCAAAGAAAGCGTTGGGTTTTACCAATCTACTCATCTTTTCTGCATCGCTCCTTTTTATCATGCTCAAATATCTCAAAAATACCGCTCCAAAGCTTATTCTCTTACTTACAGCCTTCACCTCACCACTCATCTTTTTCCTCACCTGGCCCGGTCCTGATCTATTGGTCCTCAGTTTACTGCTCATCTCGCTTTTTGCCTTTTGGAACAAAGAATGTCTTTTTGCAGCAATCTTATCGGTGATCGCATCCTGGCATAGCCAACCGCTGATAATCGTTGCCGGAATAAATGTGATGTTTTTGCTTTTTCATTCACGTCATCCTGAACTTGCCTGCCCGCCGAATTGGCGGGATTCAGAATCTATTTTTTCTCGATTCCGATTCAAGTCCGGAATGATAAAAAAAACGATACCCATCCTGATTGTTCTCGCATTCCTTGCCGCAATCCCCTATGTATACAACCTGTACTTCTTTGGTGTCTTAAGTCCATGGTCAATTTTTGAAGATGGCTGGAC
>PFOB01000025.1 GCA_002792315.1 Candidatus Roizmanbacteria bacterium CG_4_10_14_0_2_um_filter_39_13
ATTCGGCCTGGTAATCCTGATATTGATTCCTGCAACGCTCCTCATTATTGACCGTGTGATTAAAATGTCTCAAAAAAGAAAATGATAATTATTATAGATAAATGAAATGCTAAATATAAGAACTCAGGTCATGCTCATCGCTATGATAACTCTCGGCTACTGGTTTCTTCAAACAGGCCTCACTAGTGCAGATCTGGTTGCAGAACGAAAAATTGCTGACAATCAATTTTCCATCACAACGCTTTCATTTGTAAATATTAATACGGCAAATTTTTCGCAACTTATCAATTTTTTTACCACTGAAGGAATTGCACCCGGAGGATTTGATGCCAAAACAGTACGCATTGAAAAGGATGGAGCGCTCGACGTAAAGTATTCTCTCCAGACGGTCAAGCGCGGAGGGGACGATTTACTTTGTGACGCACTTCAACTCAGCATCGTTCGGAGGGATTTAACTGAGGTATATAACGGTACATTGATGGGCTTATCTCTACAAGACAGTCTTGGAGAAGGAGATCTTGAAGAATGGGTGATATTCTTGAGCCTAAATGCAAGCGATGAAAATTTAAAATTAAAGGAATGCAATTTTGATCTTTACATGCGTACCTATCGAAACGAACCTAGTGAAAATATCACCGGAATTCATGCAACACGAACTTTAAAAAGTGATATTACCAGCGGTACTTGGTAATATTTCGTATAATAAATTCATGCCCTCGTCAGCACTATTATCTTTTAAAAATTCTAAACTTTACATCCTCTTCCTTATTTTTTTTACTCTAAATGTATTCATTTCACTATTTATTGGGAATGGGTTTTTGGGGAAGTTTTTTATTTTTATCAATATTTCAAGCTCCATGGCTCCAAAAATAACGCAAGGAGATTTGATAATCGTCCAAAAAATGGATCCCTCACTATATGCGGTTGGAGATATCATCTCGTTCAACTCAAATAGATTTGAGCAAAATGGCGTCATCACTCATCGTATCGATTCGATAGAAAATGGTCAGTTTATTACAAAAGGAGATAATAACGAAACGCCTGACTCAAAGCACGTTATCCCAATTCAGATCAAGGGTTTGGTAATAGCAATTATCCCGTACTTAGGATTTTTGACCAATTCTGTAAATTCAATGATTGGAAAAGTACTATTTTTGATTATTCCAATGATGATAATCATCATTACTGAATTAAAAAATATTATGCAGTATTCAAATACTAAACAATAATTAATCCACAATGGAACCCATAAATATACTTGATAATTTTCGCAAGCTTTTCAATCTCATTATCAGCAAATTACTCATATTCTTTCCATCACTCGTTGTGGTATTGGGTGCAATGCTTTTTATCTTTCTTGCAATCATATTTTTTTTATTAACTGGAACATCGCTTTAAAAACTCCAATACGTACTATTTCAGGTATTTTTTCTCACGACTTCTATTGAGATAGGATAGTAAATCTGATATGCTGATTTTTGCCCCACAGAGTACTTTATCAGCTCCACCATAATATAAATAAAGCTCATCCCCTTTTAGCACATGTCCGCAAGGAAATACTACATTATCCACGACTCCGTCCCGCTCATACAATGCTTCTGGTTCCAAAATGGGATACGGTGTCCGTGCCAAAACCTTGGTAACATCTTCTCTATCAAGAAGTAGAGCTCCTATCCGATAATGACGATCAATTTCACTAATCCCATGATAGATGATCACCCAACCATCTTTTGTTTTAATTGGTGGATTATTTATCCCAATTTTTACCCCATCCCATGATCCTTGACGGGGAGTAATGATTTTCATCTCACCGAGGTGTAATTTTGTTTCAAATTCCAAATCATCAACCATGTCAATGACAATATTTGGTTCCACTCTATGAAGAAATACATACTTACCCTGGATCTTTTCTGGAAAAAGCGCTCCATCTTTATCGGCAATATCTGGAGGCGATATAATCTTTGGGTCCGACCATGATTCCCATTCTCGATTCAAAAAATCCTGCACTGTTATGGAGGTCATTGCCAACCGAGGAAGACGTCCATCAAATGCGGTATACAACATATACAGAGTATCCCCCATCTTAGTTATTCGAGGATCTTCAGCACCCGCCGCACTTCCATCAACAAGTGGCACCTCGTACACGCTTCGAAGCGGATAAATGGGAGCCGTAAGACGTTCATCAATACTAATACCATCATAGCTTACCGCAAGCCCAAAATGAGAAAGGTTATCTGATCCAGTCGTCCGATAAACAATGTAGACAACATTCTCAATCTCAATTGCTGCCGGATTAAAAACAGCTATTGATTCCCATAAATGTTTTTCAATAGGTTCAAGAAGTGGATTATTTTGAAACTTTGTACATTTGAGTGAAGAAGGAGTATTTATTTCAAAATGTGACATAAAAGTAGGCATATCAATACTCGCAAGAGCACAATACGAATCTGCCGCACCATAATAAACTCTCAATTCATTTTTTTCAATGATTGCACCCGATGGAAATACAATGTTCTCAATTTGTCCATGTAATTCGTAATCAGCCTCCGGTTTCAGTAATGATTTTTCAATTCGACCAATAATTTTTTGAGGATTTGTCAGATCTAAAAGTACTGACTCTATGCGAAATTCTTTTTCAATATCACGACTAAGATAATGTTTGATATATGAATAAATCAGAACCCAACCTTGCGGTGTATTAAGAGGTGGTGCACCGAGCTCCACCTGATCACTATTAACCCTTCTCAAATTTATAATATGTTCGTCCAAATTTTCATACCACTGCTCCCAAAAATGAGCATCCCACAGCGTTTGAATATTCTTAAATTGAGCAATCGCAATCTGAGAAGGGGGCTTATCGGTATTGACCGTTAAAATAGCAGTATACAGACCGTTAATTTTTTCTGGAAAGAGCGTCATGGCCTTTGCATTAAATGGCGTTACGAGGTGTTTCTCAGAAATCGATGTCAAGTCAGAAGATATTGCTACTGCAACTTTTATTCCGTTCTCATTGGGAGGATAATTACTTAATGCCGTGTAAAAAACATAATACGTACCCTCTATTTCGACTACACGAGGATCTTCACATCCATACCGTTCCCATGATTCTTCTGGCTTAATAAATAACTCATGATTTTCAAATGATATCCCGTCATGGCCCGTTGCTTTCCAAATCGTTGACATTCTTAACTCAAAATTAAGCACGCTTGTTTCATCACCCATCGATCGATAGAACATATAAAATAATTCATTTCTTTTAATGACTGCACCATTGAAAGTAGCAAATTTTTCCCAATAATTGTTGGGATTTGGAGAAATAATGGGGTTTTGTGGATGACGATTCAGAAGCATTAGCCGTATGATAATTCACGAACTTCTAGACTTTTTAAATGAACCGGTTTCTGAGTCATAAGCTCTTGAAGAAATGTGTTTAAGTTAGCGCATGCCACACAAACGTATGAGTCTGCCCCTCCATAATAAATCATGAGATTCTCGGCAATTACCGCTGCACCACAGGGATAAATAATTCCTGGCTTAAAACCATTATTTTCATACACTTCATCAGGGCGCATGATTGGATCATCTGAGCGATACAGAACTTTTGTTGGATCTTTCAGATCCAAAAGCATAGCGCCAATTAGATATTTGCTATCATCTCGATCGTCTACGCCATAATAAATGAGCAACCAACCATGTTCTGTTTTTATTGGTGGTGCGCCAGCGCCAATTTTACGACTATCCCATTTGTTTGGACGAACTTTTATTTGGTGTTCACCTTTTAAAAATTTAGTTTTCCCATCAAAATTCAAATCATCAAGAAAATCGATCAAAATATTTGGAAATACTCGGTGAAAAAAAACATATTTACCGTTAATTTTTTCTGAAAGAAGACATCCACTTTTATCGACTATTCCCGGCGGCGAAACAAGAACCGGTTTGGACCAATGCCACCGCTTTCGTAAAAAATCCTCAATATGGATTGATGTCAGAGCGAGACGAGGGGGAGACCATCCATCAAATGCCACATAGGTCATATATACTCTGTTGTCAATTTGGGTTAATCGTGGATCCTCACACCCACCAAATCCACCACCGGACACAAAGTCATGATTTACACCAGATGAATCATTGGTCTCGAAATCATTGGATGGGGAGAATATTGGTTTATCCAGACGATCATTAATCGTTATTCCGTCATTCGAAGATGCATATCCGACTGTTGAAATATAATCAAAACCCTGAGCTCGATATAAAATATGAACCTTGTTTCCCGTCTGCAGGACCGCAGGATTAAAGGTGTTGAATGCTTCCCAATCATTCTTTTTTTTTGGAGCAATTATTGGATTATCACTATGCTTAATAATGCTATTTTCAAGTATCTTTTTCGGGTCATATAAAAATCCAGAATGGACAATTCCATAAATACATTTTCCATCTACAAACCAGTAACTAATTATTTTATCTTCGAGAAATATTGATCCAATGGGACGTATATCTTTTTCACTCCATTCAGTATCTTGATGCCAAATTGGTTCATTTGTTTTCCATAATAATTGATCGGGTTGGTCTTTATTAAACAGGGCAAGATACATTGAATAGTGCATTCTGTTATCTCTTATCTCCTTCCCAAAATACTGAACCAAAATCCCTTGTGTGCGAAGTATCACCTGAGCAACCTCAATGGGAAAAGCCGCCAGTATCAATGTCTTTACGTTTGATTTCCAATCCTCCCCTTTAATTGAATATGAAACTTTGATGTTTCGATCTCCATAATATTTCACCTGTTGTTCTTTATACAACAAATGAGGAACTTGAAATTCATTTGGTAACGGAAGCAGATGCTCATTAGTGCCGGGGGTAATCTCAAAATTAAACCCATCCTCACTTTCCGCCTTGATTACATGATTATTCTTTTTACTTTTATACAAAAAAATAACCTGATTATTTTTCATGAAAATCCTCAGAGGGATGTGGTCGGAATCGACCTCATTTGATCGGAAATAACTCGAAAGCTTTACCCTAATTGATTCCAGACTCATAGGAAAGGAAATATACGATAAGTACTTTCATACTAATGCTTTCAAGAATAATAATCAATACATATTAAGTGTTTCTTCCGTCATAAAAAAGCCCCGCCTTTTTAAACGGCGGGGCTTTTCAATCGTTGGCGTAAATACGAGAATTTTACATCATTCCCGGCATTCCACCACCCATTCCTCCCATACCACCACCGGAAGCAGGCGCATCCTTTTCAGGAAGATCTGCTACCAATGCTTCTGTGGTAAGAATAGCTGCTGCAATTGATTCTGCATTTTGTATTGCGGTGCGCACTACTTTTGCGGGATCAATAATTCCTTTTTTTATCATGGATCCAAAATCTCGATTTATTGCATCAAATCCATAATCAGGATCATTCTTCTCTTCAACCTGGTACATGACTTGTCCAGGGTCCATGCCACTATTTTGAGCAATCATTTTGATTGGCTCACCCAGTGATTTATAGACAATATCGACGCCAATCTTTTCTTCATCAAACTTCATCTTTTTGCGAAGTGCTACAAGTGCTTTTCGTGCCTGAAGATAGGTTGTGCCTCCGCCTGCGACAATACCTTCTTCAAGAGCTGCTTTTGTAGCTGAGACTGCATCATTAACTCGTTCTTTCTTTTCTTTCATCTCTACTTCAGTTGCTGCTCCTACCTTTATCACAACTACGCCACCTGCAAGCTTGGCGAGTCGCTCCTGCAACTTTTCTTTATCAAAGTCAGATGATGAAGCATCCATTTCTTTTTTGATTTGTCCGATACGAGCTTTGAGCGCTGCTTTATCACCTTTTCCCCCAACTATTCGGGTATTTTCTTTATCTGCCCAGACCTGATCTGCGCGACCAAGATCTTCGATTTCAACATTCTCGAGTTTCTTTCCGATATCTTCTGAGATAACGGTTCCGCCGGTCAAAATGGCGATATCTTCAAGCATCGCTTTTCGTCGATCTCCAAAGCCGGGCGCTTTTACAACTAATGTATTGAATGTTCCCCGAAGTTTATTGACGACAAGCGTTGCAAGTGCTTCTCCATCAACATCTTCTGCGATGATGACGATATTTTTTGACACTTTGACAACTTTTTCCAAAAAGGGAAGCATGTCCGAGACAGATGAGATTTTTTTATCAGTGATCAAAATATAGGGACTCTCAATTTCTGCTTCCATCCGGTCAGGATTAGTCACAAAATAAGGTGATGCATATCCTCGATCAAACTCCATTCCTTCTTTGTGTTCACTTTCCATTTGAAGACTTTTTCCTTCTTCTACGGTCACCACACCATCTTTTCCAACTTTTTTAATTGCCTCTGCAATAATTGTTCCGATTTCTTCATTTGCAGCTGAAATAGTTGCAACCTGAGTAATCTGAGCAATGTCATCTGTTGGGATTTTTTTTGCCATTTTTTGGACCTGTGCGACAACCTCTTCGACTGCTGCGTCCATTCCGCGCTTCAAAATCATTGGATTTGACCCTGCGGTGATGTTTTTAATTCCATGATTCACCATTGCCTGGGTAAGAAGTGTTGAGGAAGTAGTTCCATCCCCTGCTACATCATTTGTTTTTGATGCAGCTTCTTTGACCATCTGTGCACCCATGTTTTCAAATGGATCTTCAAGTTCAATTTCTTTTGCAACGGTCACCCCATCATGGACAACAGTCGGCGCTCCCCATTTTCGATCGATCCCGACGTTTCTTCCGCGTGGTCCAAGAGTAGTAACAACTGCTCGTGCTAACTGGTTTACTCCGCTTGAGAGTTTCTGTCGAGCTTCATCTCCGTAAATAATTTGTTTTGCCATAAATACAAGTAATAATTAATAATTAAATTTCAATTGAATGTTAGGACACTACTGCCATAACGTCTTTTTGCTCAACAAGGAGCCATTCTTCTGTACCAACTTTGATCTCATTTCCGCCCCATTTTTTGTAAATGACATGTTGTCCTTTTTTGACAATCATCTTACATTCACATTTCTTTTCATCCTTGCAACAAGCCGAACCGTCGCCGACTGCCATAACTTCTCCCATTTGAGGTTTTTCTTTGACCGTATCAGGAATGAGAATGCCCGACGCAGTCATTGCTTCTGCTTGAAGCGGTTTTATCAAAACATAATCAAAAAGTGGTTTGATATTTTGTTTGGATGCCATAAATCTGTTATATTAAACTTATAAAGAGAATTTATTAATGGTAAATTTATATCTAAAATTGCTTGTTTTGTCAAGCGCAATATTCGTCTGCTAATTATATGGATGATCAAGCCGCTTTATCGGAGATTACAAAGCTAAAGGAGAAATTGCAATCAGTGCAGTTGCCTGCTAACCTGCAACAAAAGGCCCTTGAGCAGATTGAACGGATAAATCTTTCATTGAGATATGGGGGAAATCTTTCACACTTGGATATTATTGAAAAATATATTGACTGGATCGTATCTCTCCCCTGGTTTACCGAAACCAAGGATGTAATTGATATTGTTGCAACAAAGCAAATACTCGATAAAAATCATTTTGGTCTTGAAAGAATCAAACAGCGAATACTTGAGTATCTCTCGATATACAAACTACAAAAGGAAAAACTTGGTTCCAATGCGATTCATACCCGGCCACTTTTTTTTGTTGGCCTTGCCGGAACGGGGAAAACTACTTTTGCGATCTCACTTGCCGAAAGTTTAGGAAGAAAATTTATGCGTATTCCGTTTGGAGGTCTTGCATCTGCGCGAGATTTACGTGGTCAATCAAAATTATCTCCCGAATCTGAACCCGGTAAAATCATCCAAGCCCTTCGGGAAGTAAAGGTAAAAAATCCAGTCATTTTACTGGATGAACTCGATCGTATTACCCCTGATGCACGTGCTGAAGTCATGGGAGTGCTCCTTGAGCTCCTTGATCCAAATCAAAATATGCACTTTGTAGATTATTTCCTCGATTATCCGTTTAGTTTGGAAAATGTATTATTCGTTGCAACCGCAAATAATACTAATAACATAGCGCCACCGGTCCTTGATCGTCTTGAAATTGTTCAAATGCCGTCATATACCGATGAAGAAAAGATAGAAATTGGTAAAAATTATATCTTTCCAAAATATTTGAAATTAACTGGTGTTGAAGATACTCAATTAACGATAGACGAGGCGCTTTGGCCCGAATTGGTACGTCCTCTCGGATTTGAACCAGGGATTCGAAGCCTCGAAAGACTTATTGAGACGATTGTAAGAAAAACTGCATACAAACTTGTCTCAGGACAAGGGAACAACTTCTTTATAAATATAAATAATATTAAGGAATTTAAGTAAAATCGAATTATTTCCTCAAAGCAAACTCATTTTAAATGATTAGTTTGAATGTTCTTCAATTATTTCTAACAATCGGGGAAAGGTAGAAAATCCACTATCTGTATTCAGGTGTCCCCCTTCTTTGATAATCTCTGGTTGGACTCCAAGCCACTCTCCAAGTGATGTAAGCGTTTCCTGAGGAACATATGGATCATTGTCTCCAAAGAGAACGTGAGCATTTGCCAGATGTTTATTTACTTCAGAAAACTGGATATCCTTTTCTTTCATAAAATAACTATTCAGTTCTGCACCATAATCTTCGCAAAATCCTGATACAGATATAAGACCGAGTACTTTTGCATCGGCTTGTTCAATAAAGTCAAGCGCGCTTGCAACGGAGAGTGAATGAGCGACAATGATAAGCTTTGACAAGGGAACATTTTTCATTTCTTGATTGATCGCGTGGAGCCATTCAAAACGCTTTGGATGATTTGAATCCGGAAGTTCAGGCATGTATACCGTATGTTTATTATTTTCAAGTTCCTTTTTGAGCCACCCCTGCCAATGAATACCTGCGTGGCCTTCAATCCCATGGAGAATAAGAATGTGCATGAGTTTATTATATCAGCCACAAAAAAAACACTACCCGTTACTTGACTTGCGCCTGTACTCAGATAGTGTTTTTGGTTATTTTTTAGTTGTTGAAATCTCGTTGCGGTCGCTCTTCTCTTGGTCGAGCAATGTTTACCACAATGTTTCTTCCGTCGACTTCCTGTTCGTGCATTGCTTCAATAGCTGCTTGTGCTGCTTCTGGAGTTGTAAAAGTTACAAATCCAAAACCTTTTGAACGGTTGGTGCGTCGGTCGATGATTACAACTGCATCGGTGATTTCTCCAAATTGTGAGAAGATCTCTCGAAGTTTGTCATCGCGTGCTTCCCAAGCTAGGTTGCCAACAAAAATTTTGTTATTTTGATCCATTTATGTTCTCACCACCTTTCAAGTTTCTACTTACAAAGAAGTATTCAATTTGTGTATATGTATTTCGCAGTATATTTACTGGGGAATAGTAACTAACAGGTTCCATTATACCATAAATAATGAAAGTCAAGCTTAAAACAGGACTTTATTGTAGGGAGGTCAGCACATGGTATACACTTTTCAGATAGAGAACGGTATATAA
>PFOB01000017.1 GCA_002792315.1 Candidatus Roizmanbacteria bacterium CG_4_10_14_0_2_um_filter_39_13
AGAAAAGCAAACGCTCAATATCACCAAGTTTTTCCGGAAGCTCAAAGAGATTGAAAACTCACAAGATGATACATCAGTCTTTTCGATAAATGACTTTATCACGATGAGTATGGAGCTTGGTGAATCTCCCCTTGCAGGTGAAAGTGACATTTCAGATGTCAATGCAATTAATATACTCACGGTTCACTCTGCAAAAGGTTTGGAGTTTCCCATTGTCTTTTTGCCAAACTTAAGTAAAGGTAGATTTCCGACAAACCGCAGACGCGAACAAATCCCGATTCCCGATGATTTGGTCAAAGAACAGATGCCCGAAGGTGATTATCATATCCAAGAAGAACGACGACTCTTTTATGTTGGACTTACGCGCGCAAAGGATCGTGCTTTCTTGAGCTCATCAGAAATCTATGGATCTGGTTTGAGGAAACGGAAAATTTCTCCATTTGTCGTTGAAACAATCGGTCTTGAAGCGGTACAAAATCTCAGCGCACTCGTCTCTGAAAAAAAAGAACAGCTTTCAATTTTTGATTTTAAAAAGAAAGGGGAATCGGTGATTATCCCCCCTGTTGAAGTTCGTAAGATCTCATACTCTCAGCTTCAGACCTATGAAATCTGCCCGCTTCAATATAGGTATCAATATATACTGAGAATTCCTACGCCACCTGCAGCAGCTGCATCGTTTGGAAGCACGATCCACAATGTACTTCAGAAATTTTATAAAGGATATACGCAAGATTCATCAGGAGAGCTTGCTCATTTACTCGATCTTCTTGAATCATCATGGATTCCCGTAGGATATAGTTCGCAAGCTCATCAGAAACGCATGAAAAAAGAAGCCTCAGAAATGCTTGAAAACTATTATCACTCTTTCCATACGTCTGAAATAAAAATTATTGATCTTGAGAAGTTGTTCAAAATCCGCATTGGAAGCTCAGAATTTCTCACCGGAAAAATTGATCGCGTGGATCAGAAGGAAAACGGAGGTATAGAAGTCATTGATTATAAAACCGGTAGAAGACCTGATGACAAGAAACTCAAAAAAGATCTACAACTGGCAATTTATGCAACGGCAGCGTCTGATCCCGGACTTTACAACATTCCCATCGAAAAAATAGACCTCTCATTTTATTATCTTCAAGCACGGGAAAAGATAACTTTGAATCGGACGGCAGAAGATCTTCTCGAGGTTCAAACCCGCGTGAAGGATGTGGTCCAAAAAATCAGAAGTCAAAAATTTGATCCCCGTGTCGGACCGTGGTGTGATTTTTGTTCATTTCGCATGATCTGTGAGGCGTGGAAGTGAGGAATTTTTAGTGTGAAAATAATTTATCTTTCTATCTCGACCGAACCAACACTAAATCCATGATTAAAAAAACCCTTATCAGCTGAAAGATAACTAAATTGAAGTTTCGGATTTTCAATACTAATACTTTGAAAACCGCTGACGAGAATCAAAAATTCAGAGTTATTATCTTTTGTTCCTACCGAAATTGCTTCGTCATTATTTATATATCGGATATTCCAATAGATTACACCCGGATGCATAATGGGTTTAATTTGTTCAGGAGAAAATTTTATTTTTTTTACCGTACGTACTTTTGAAAAGAAAAAATTGTTGAGTGTCGTAATATAGGTATCATTCTCTTTATGAATTAACATCATCGGGTCATTTGAATTTTTCCCGTTATAAATCCATACTGGATTATAAAAGAAGTTTCCATCCTCATCTTGACCATTGATGTGAGTTGCCCTACTGGCACTTACATCATAGACGCCAAGCCACATACTTGAGCAGGTCAGGTACTGATCTGTTTCAGAAAACATCAATCCATCATTGCATTGTAAATCAATCATCGTGGGGTTTTCTCCATTTTTACTCAAATACACATTTCCTGCGGTCAAAATAGAAAATGAATATCCCTTTCCCTGATTCATCCATCCGAATCGAGAAGAATCATTTTCAATTGTGAAAGGAACCACATCAAGCGTGCCTGTATTGACATCATACAAATACCATTGTTTGCTATTTCCTATCTTTTTGAGAATTGCCAGATGTTTTCCATCATTATTCCATCCGCCATATGCAAAAGCTTCAAAGTCAGTAATTTTTATTTTTTCTCTTGATATAAAATCATAAATGTATACACCATCATGTTCTTGGAATGCAACTTTCTTACCATCGTGTGAAAAAAGTGCAGCTGATACCATATCTGCGGGAGTAAAATATGAAAAAAGTGCGTATTTTTTTCCCTGATCATCAAGTCCGCCAATAATAAATTGATTTATGTTCGTTTGTTCTGTTATAACAGCTGTATTTTTATATGCAGAGAATAAATATTTCATATTAATTTTCTGTGTTTGATCAGATGCGGGTGGTGAGATGGGACTACTTGGTAGATTTGTTTCGTTTGGTAAAGAGGTTATCGCGGCCTCTAAATTCTCTTCGCTCACTATGTCAAAATCAAACTCAACTGGAATTAATTGTTGTTGTAGCTCATCTGTAGACGAAGGTGGTTTATTATTCCCATCAGTTGATACTGTTTGCTCATTGGTTTGGGTCTTTTTCTGTTCAGAAGATGCATGTCGTTCTTGATAATACTGAGAAGCACCGATTGCGCCAAGTAAACCCATGCAGATAAGAATTATTATAATATTTTTCCTTGACTTAAGATGAGCGGAGTTTTCAGCAGGTTCATTTTGGATTTTTGTTGATATTTCTTCCATATATACAAAAATGACTATCCGAACAGACAAATTATATCGTAAAGATTCCTATTTTCATACCCTCACTTGTATCCTAGGAACGATCTGTGAGGCGTGGAAGTGAGTACCTCAACACCACCTCATCATCCAATTTTTCAACACTCAGTAGCTTAAACTGTGGGACTTTATCGGGGGGGAATAGTATTCCTTCGACCATCGTCAGGGTTTTATCGGGAAGTGAGCCAAAGATTTTGGGAGCAATCGTGAGGTGGATTTCGTCGAGAACTTCTGCCTCAAGGAGCTGTGCGATCAATGTTGGTCCTCCATCAATAAATACTTTTGTATGCCCTTTTTTATTGAGGTAATCAATCAGATGCTGTATGCTCACGCGCTTTGATCCATCCTCAGGAGTCAAAATCGTTGTTTCAAAACCATGATCATTTTTAAGCGCATTGTGGAGTTCTTCATCAGGATTTGAGGTCAGAACAATGTACTCAGGCAAGGGCGGCTTCCTCAAATCTTTCCGAAACTCTTGATACATGTCCTCATGAATCCTGCGGATAAAGTATTTGGCAAACCGAACGGCGGTATTTTTGGCGTCGACTATCGCATCTGCATGCGCACGAAGAAACGTAAAATATTCTTTATCTTTTTCTGTTCCGATCGGCCAATATCCTTTTTCCTTGACAATAATCTTTCCGTCAATCGTGCTCACAAAACTCGTGAAAAAAAATGGACGGTCTGCTGGTTTTTCAAAACTGAACGGAGTTAGTTTCATATGATATCTCTATTGTATCTATCGGGAGTCAATATTTAAATGCGAAATGATTGAAGCACAATTGAGCGCAGTGATCAAAATTATTGAGGAAGTGGATGTTCGAGCTCATCCGAACTGCGAGTTCACTTCCGAACTAATTTTCGGTCACAAGCGAAATTTAATTCACAATTACTTTTTGCTTCTTCACTTTCTTATCTCCTCGAAGCCACTTCACTCCAAGGTACACCAATGGTGTTTCAATAATTGACATAAACGATTTGAGAAGCCAATAAGGAATAATCAAACTAGTAAGAAATGCAAAGTTGCTATCAATGCTTTTATCCAATGCCCAGAATGCTAAGGTCATAAAAACAGTAGTATCGATAAACTGAGAGATAATATTTGACGCATTGTTTCGCAGCCAAAGCTTGCTTTTCCCCAATTTCTCCCTGATCTTTGCAAAAAGAAAAATATCCAAAAAGTCAGCAAGAGCAAATGCGGTAAGCGATGCAAGAGAAATGCGTGCCGATTTTCCAAATACTTCTGCAAAGGCTCCATTGCTTTCCATAAATCTTCCTGATGGAGGAAGCGCAAGAGACAACATGATAAATCCAAATAACAGTCCAATGGTCATAAGTCCCGTACGTACGACTGAACGAGCACGTTCTACACCATGAACCTCTATAATCACATCGTTAATGGTAAAAAGGATCGGTAGAAGAAAAATTGCGACACTTGCGTTCAGGGTAAAATCACCAAATGTCACGAGGGGAAATGTCTTTATCCCCATGAGCTCAGACACGATAATCCCAAAAATATACACTCCGACCAACACATCCATTTTTTGCATTTTGAACATATGTTTAAAGTTATTCTTTTAATTCTTTCAGTATTGCACTGATCATATAGAGTGATCCAGTAATGACAAGTATTGTATCATGTTTTTTTTGAGCTTTTTCCATTGCTTTGATTGGGTCAGAATAAATGGTTACCTTCTCCGCAAAGAACGCATCGTTTAAAAGTGCCCGAATCTTTGCGGCTTTTTCCGGGATAATGATACGATCTTGATCGTCACCATGAAACTCTGTGACAAATATATCTTTGGAAATGGGAACAATGAATGTAAGCATTTCTTCATAATCCTTTCCCTTTTTAAATCCAAGGAGAAAATCAAATAATGTTTTGGAATGACGTTTTTTAAGGTCTTCAATAAATACTGACATTTTCTGCGGATTATGAGCTCCATCAATGATGATTTTCTTTCCTTCTAAATATAATTCTTGAAATCTTCCAGGAATATGAATATTTAAAAGGGTTTTTCGAATGACCGATTCTTCAAGGTTAAAGTCATCTCGTTTGGATACTTCATAGATTGTCGCCAGTGCAAGACTTGCATTTTCAACCTGGTATTCAGCGGGAATTGAAAGACTCAACTTTCGAAGATGTAATCCTTTATATTTAAAATCAAATGTGATCAGACTATTTTCTAAAGAAATATTTGTATATGTTTTGCTCTGGTGAATCTGGTGAAAAATGCTATCTTGAAGCTTTACTTGAGTTAAAATAACTTTTTGAGCTGCTGGTTCTTGATCAACAGTGAGCACCGTATTATTTTTGTGAATTATTTGAGCTTTTTCGGTTGAGATTGATTCAATGGTATTTCCGAGCATGTCCGTGTGGTCAATGCCAAGTTTTGTAATGACGGCGATTTTATTTTTTGCGGTTGCAATATTTGTGGCATCAAGTCTCCCCCCCAAACCAGTTTCCATTACCGCGTAGTCGACATGTTCTTTCTGAAAAATATAATAAGCAAGCACAATCATGATCTCAAAAAACGTAAGGTTTCCGTATTTTGTAACATCTACCTTTTCAATAAATGGAATGAGCTCATTCAAATACTTTAAAAAAAACTTTTCAGAAATAAGCTTATTATTTATTTGAATTCGCTCCCTCAAATCAAACATATGAGGAGAGATGCTTAACCCAACTTTTTTACTATGCGCTGCGAGGAATTTACTTAAAAATGCACATGTTGAGCCTTTACCAGAAGTTCCCGCAACATGGATGACTTTGATTTTGTTTTGTGGATTTCCCACAAGCTTAGCCAAAAATAATACTCGACCAAAATCAAACCCAGCACCGCCGAGACCAAAACGATCTCCTTTTGATCGAAATGAATACAAATACCTCTGGGCTGCTTCTTGTGTCGCGACTTTCATAATGAAGATTTTGTGTAATGAATCAATACTATAAGATCGTAAATAAAAATCAAGTTGTTTTTTTTAAATCCCTTTGATACTCTGAGTGCAAATACTATCAATTCTTTCATCACTACCATGGTATAGCATTTCATAAACTCCCACTCGGTGATTCTCCATTATTATTTATTTCATTGCTCCCATGAAAAAACAGGATAAAAAAATTTATAACCTTATCAAAGAAGAAACAGAGCGCCAGAGGTGTGGAATTGAGCTCATTCCCTCAGAAAATTATGCATCAGAACACGTTCGAAATCCCCTTTCTTCAGCTTTTGTAAATAAATATTCTGAAGGATACCCGTATAAGAGGTACTATGGCGGAAATGAATTTGTCGATAAAGTCGAAGAATTAGCTCAAAATCGAGTTAAAAAATTGTTTGGCGTTGAATATGCAAATGTTCAACCATACTCTGGTTCGCCTGCAAATTTCGCCGTATATATGGCAACCTGCCAGCCAGGCGATACCATCATGGGACAAGCACTTATTACGGGAGGACATCTCACTCATGGAGCTCATGTTTCATTCAGCGCAATCTATTTTAAAAGTCAGCAATATGGCGTCGGAACAAAAAAACAGGGGAAAGATGGACTCTTTGATTTCAAAGAAATTCGTGCGCTTGCGCTAAAACACAAACCTAAACTCATTTGGGTTGGTGCTTCTGCATATCCTCTTCAAATTCCCTTTGCCAAATTTGCAAAAATTGCTGATGAGGTTGGGGCATATTTGGCTGCAGATATCGCCCATATCGCTGGACTCATCGCAGGAGGTATGCATCCATCTCCGGTTCCGTACGCGCATATTATCACCACAACAACTCACAAAACACTTCGCGGACCACGAGGGGGTATTATCATGGTCACAAAAAAAGGATTGAAGAAAGATCCTGAACTTCCTAAAAAACTCAATAAAGCAATCTTTCCGGGACTTCAAGGAGGACCACATGACAATCAGACTGCTGCAATTGCCGCAGCACTTTATGAAGCTTCTCAACCATCCTTCACAACGTATGCAAAGCGAATAGTAAAAAACTCAAAAATACTTGCAAAAACTTTGATGGACGGGGGATTAAATCTCGTCGGCGAAGGATCTGAAAACCATCTTATTTTAGTAGATCTTACCCAGACACATGGAGCTGGATCTGGCTATTTTGCAGAATATGCACTTGATGCAGTCGGACTTACTCTCAATAAAAATACTGTTCCGGGAGAACAAAGTTCGCCATTTTATCCATCAGGAATTCGACTGGGAACACCCGCCGCAACAACTCGAGGAATGAAAGAAAAAGATATGAAATTTATCGGAAAACAGATGCTCAAGGTGTTGGAGATCGTAAAAAAGTACCAACTTCCCACTGAAAAAACCGAACGAAAAGAATATTTGTCAAAATTTAGAAAAGAAATCGATTCAAACAAACTATTGAAATCGATAAAAAAAGAAGTTCGGCAGATGGCAATCGGTTTTAAGATTCCATAATCCGTTGGTAAGTGTCTTTTTCAATCAACCTGATATAGGGATACCCTGATATAATATCCCTATATGCTGAAGTTTTTAGCCATAGCAAACGCTCTTCAAGTTGCTTTGCTTGTTTGGAAATATCAGGTAATTCCAAAACAGATTCCCCTTTTTTACTCACAACCCTGGGGTGAAGGTCAAATTGCCGATATGTGGTACATTCTTCTACTCCCCATCTTCATGAATATTATTTTTTTCATAAACAGACAAATTGCCAAAAAATTCTTTTCCCAGAATAACCTGTTTAAAAGTATTTTCACTGTTGCAAACGTAATTTTGATTGTAGGGTATACTGGCATTTTTTTGAAAATATTATTTTTGATTTCGTAACTCATATATGTTCTTAACGGGAATCATAATCATACTTACGACAACTGCAATTTCGTATCTTTCCACTCCGATTGCAATTCGAATTGCCAATAAATTTAAACTGGTCACTGATATCACGCAGAGAAGTCACCCCGCACACACCCACACGGGAATTATTCCGCGCGGTGGTGGAATTCCGATCTTTATCGCGCTTTTTGTATCTTCTCTTATTTTTCTTCCCATGAATCAGATTGTCATTGGAATTCTTATCGCAAATGCGCTCCTATTGATGGTTGGACTGTGGGATGACAAATATGACGTGTCCCCATACAAACGCTTTGGGCTCAACCTCATTATTTCCGTAATTCTCGTTATGTTTGGCCTGGGAATTCCCTTTATCTCAAACCCATTTGGTGGCGTGATACGCCTGGATCTCTGGAAAATTTCAGTTGATTTTTTTGGTGGACATACAATCTGGATACTTGCTGATATTCTTGCCATCATATGGCTTACGTGGACCATGAATATGGTGAACTGGAGCAAGGGAGTCGATGGACAACTACCTGGCTTTGTCGCAATCACGGCACTTTTTATGGGGCTCCTCTCTCAACGGTTCATTGCACATGATATTCAGGCTCAAACGGTGATGTATCTGTCGTTTATCGTCGCGGGAGCATATCTGGGATTTTTACCATTTAACTTTTATCCGCAAAGAATTATGCCGGGATATGGTGGTGGCGCTATGGCAGGGTTTTTGCTTGGTATCTTATCTATTTTGTCTTTTGGAAAAGTGGGGACCGCAATTCTTGTTCTTTCAATACCAACAATCGACGCAATTTATACCATCATGCGGCGTATTCACCAGAAAAAATCTCCGTTTCGCGCTGACTGGGGACACTTTCACCATCGACTGATCGAAATTGGATGGGGAAAAAGAAGAATAGCGGTATTTTATTGGCTCATTTCATTTATCCTTGGCGTTGCAAGTTTATTTCTTGGCGGAATAGAAAAGTTTTTCGCTTTTATTACGATCGCACTCGTTCTATTTATCTTTATTATCCTGATCGATCGCATGAAACAAATTTATAGATAATTATGTCTCATATTGTTATTGGTATTTCATCGGGAATCGCCGCATTCAAAACACTCGATCTCATCAAACTTCTCAAAAAAGATGGACATAATATGTATGTCATGATGACAAAAAAAGCGATGCATATTGTCTCTCCAGGTAAAATTGAAGAAATAACGGGATACCCCGTATTTATGAACCTGTTTGAAGATAGCTTTTCTTATGAGCAAATTTTAAAACGAAAAAAAGTCGATCATATTGAGATTGCCAAACGGGCTGATATTTTTGTCGTCTCGCCAGGAACGGCAAATACGATCGCAAAGTTTGCCCATGGTATTGCTGATGATTTTATCTCAACTTCAATTTTAGCAACTACTGCACCGGTACTCATTTGCCCTTCGATGAATGACAAAATGTGGCATCACCCCGCAACGCAAAATAATCTCAAGATCTTGAGATCATATGGATATGAAATTATGGATCCAGAATCGGGAGCTCTCGCTTGCGGCACTGATGGTATTGGCAGATTGCCTCATGTCAAAGATATCAAAAAACAAATTGAGATAATCCTTTTACGAAAAAAGCTCTTTGAAGGAAAAAAGGTAGTAGTAACGGGAGGTGGGACCTCAGAACCAATCGATGAGGTTCGGGTGATCACCAATCGAAGCTCTGGCAAAATGGGAAAAGCGCTTGCCGAAACCTGTTCCCGATACGGAGCTGATGTGACATTCCTTCATTCGAAAAACTCTGTCAAATCAAACCTTCCGATCAAACAGATATCCTTTTCAACGGCTGATGAGCTGGCAAACATGCTGACTGACCAACTAAAAAACGCCGATATTCTATTTCATTCAGCTGCAGTTTCTGACTTTTCAACTGAAAAACATGAGGGCAAGATTGAAAGCTCAAAAAATCTCACTCTTAAGCTTAAACCGACACCTAAAATCATCAATAAAGTCAAAGAATGGAACCCTCAAATTCTCCTTGTAGGCTTCAAAGCAGCGGTATTTAATGACCTTTCTGTCATCCCGAGCGCAGTCGAGGGATCCCTTTCGGCTTTTACACACAAACTTTTCACTGACGCCCACGCCGATTTTGTTGTGGTGAATGATGTGAGCCGACCCGACATCGGTTTTGAATCGGATGAGAACGAAGTGTATGTCGTGTCAAAGTCAAAGAAGGTGCACAAGATTGAGAAGACAAGCAAGGCTTCCGTGGCTGAAGAAATTTTGAAGAAAATACTGGGCTAATGTCATCCCGAGCGTAGTCGAGGGATCCCATTTCAAAGCACCTAGAAAGCTCTCCCTTAAAAAGAAACATCTCTTGCCCTTCAGTCACTCCTTTGTCGTATCCGAAGCACAAAGACTAAAACACTCAAATACCCCATCTTGAGTGGCCTCACTGGATTTCCCTCGATTTTTTCAGCCAACGCACAAGACCTCTTATATTGATATGCTCTATCTTTTGATTTTGTAATGTAATTGGACTAATCCTTCCTCCATCTCTGTTGAGCCGACAAAGTCAAGATCAACTTGTTTTCCAAAATGTTCGAAAATCTTAATACCTTCGCCAAGAATCAAGGGGTGAACGCTAATTATTAGTTCATCGATTAAACCATTTTCGACAAATAATTTATTTATTTCACCTCCACCTATAATCAAAATATTTTGTTTTCTTCTTTTCCCAAGTTTCTCTAATAACTGCTCAGGATCAAGATTTGTAAAAAACTGATTATTTGTATCTTTTAATAAACTTTTATTTTTAGTTAAAACAACGTTTAAACAATCTCCATAAGGAAAATCGTCTTCGCTTATTTCGTATGTTTTTCTACCCATAATTACTGCATCAGTTTCTATAAGCTGTTTTTGTAACACTTTCCAATCAGTTTCACAAACCCACTCAGTATTACCATCTGGCTTTGCAATATAACCATTAATAGTTGTCGCCATGTATAAAATTACTTTCATATTTTCTATTTTACATCACAAATATAAATTTTTTCCATTGAGCTCATCTTTAAATGATACCGCAGAAAATCACTATGATCCTTAGTTGACAATCGGATTGTCACCAGATTCGATATCACTTTCGCTTCCCTCAATGACATACCAACCCGACTCTTTTGTGATTTTTGCTCGCCATCCTGATTGTGATTCGAAATAATACCCATCTTCAAGTCTCCCAACAGCAATCGCACCAATGAGTCCGATTACCAAATCATTCATCACGGGAATCTCACTGTTTTCAGGAAAACTGATCAATTCGCGATTCAGCAACGACTTCCGACCTTCTTGAAGACGATCTTTCGTAGTATCAGTTATCAACAGATCAAAACGTTCAAATATATCCTCATCATCAGCACCAGCAATAATGAGTAAATAGAGAATTTCATTTTCTGTGAACGTAAGTGTTTCAGTTTTTGCCATAACTATTTAATATTTTTTATCAAATATTCCCAGTTTTGTATTTTTTGTTACATTATCCCATGGGTAATATTTTCCATTCATGGCAATATAAACTCCATGTGGTAATGTTTGAACAAACGCAAGAGCAGTCCCCATATTAAATAAAGCATCGGATTTGGTAAACGTATAGGGCACCATTGCACCCGTAAAAATAATTGTTTTATTAGTTATTTTCTTTCCTAAAAATTGAGCTGTCCCCTCCATATTGCTGGTTCCGTGAGTGATGACAATCTGATCTTCTTTTGCCTCAATACATGCTTTCAAAATTAATTCCCGATCGTGTCTGGTCATATCCAGACTATCTTTGAGCATGAGTGTACGTACTTTTATTTTTAAAAGTGAGCGTGACAATGTAAGCAGTTCAGGAACATGGGTCTTCGTGAATACAAATTTTTCAGAGATGGGATCATGAATTTTATCAAATGTCCCGCCGGTCACAAATATTTGAATGGCCATAGTAATTATTTATTCGATTAAAAAGTTAAAATCTTATCGCTTCCCTGCACAAGTTCATATAAATCTTTCATACTGCTCATCGGGCAGGTATTACTTTCTTCTTTGTTTCTCAATTTTAAACAAGTGCCACATGCCAAAATGTGCGCATTTTCAGATTTTAAAAATTCCGCTATTTGTTCTTGAATATTGAATCTTTCCAAGTGGCCTGCCTCATACTCCACGCCCTCTCCAAGAAGAAAAATTTTAACTTCATCCCCTTGCTTGATAGCAAAATTAGCGAGACGGAAAACGTTCCAATTTGTTTCTGGATTTGTTTGGCTGATGATGATCCCTAGTTTCATAGTGTTATTGATGAGTTAATTATATTGTATTCTAACAAATAATATTTATAAATTGATCTCCAAGCGATAGCGGAGAAAACACCTTACCCCCCTCTTTAAAAAATTAAATTCGTCTTGTTTAATTATTTGCATATCTCAATAAATAAATTAATTTCGCGTAACCCATTTTTATACGAAGTGTTTTCATAATTTGACTAATATTTGTATGCTAGACGGTATCATATACTTATTATTCGTGTTAACCTCACTTAATTTTGTTGTTTCAAAAGCAAAAGGATTAATGCAAAAAATCAAAATTTGCACGAATCTTAAAAATATCAAAAGTTCGCTTCAATAAAGTTTGGCACGAATCTATCATCTCCGCACGTAAGCACGGTATACTATACCCTGATGAAATATTTTATAAAAACGTTTGGATGCCAGCAAAATGTAGCAGATAGTGAGCGTGTTGAACAAGCATTTTCAGCACGTGGATTTACAAAAGCAAAAGGGTACAAAGATGCAAATTATGTCATTATCAACACCTGCATGGTGCGAGAATCTGCTGAAGAGCGTGTATATGGACTCGTAAATAATCTTGCGATAATAAAAAAGGGGAAACAAAAAAATAAGGAACTTTTCAAAATTATAGTGACTGGATGCATGGTAGGGATCGCATTTCGAGATAAAACCGGAAAGTTCCTCACCAAGATCCGAGAGCGAATGCCCTATGTTGATGAATTCATGCCGATTGAGGAAGTTGGTTTTGATAGTGAGCCAGTTCGTCAGAGTGAAACTCATGCATGGGTACCAATCTCAAATGGATGCAATAATTTTTGTACCTTTTGTATTGTCCCTTTTACCAGAGGTCGCGAGATCAGTAGACCGTATGAAGATATTCTCGAAGAATGTCTCCATCTCAAGGCAAAAGGATACACCTCGGTCATGCTATTGGGTCAGAATGTCAATTCGTATGGCGCAGATCTTATCGTAGGAAAGGAAAATATTCAAGTTATGCGCGATATCAACGAAACGTACTTCGACAATTCAGCAATTGGGCAATTTAACAATCAAGCAAAAAATCTTTCAACCATCAGAGCAAAATTCACTTACAATGGCCGAAATGTAGAACCGGTGTATGTCAAGCATTTAGGTCGCCAACGCATCCCTACCCTTTTCCCCTATCTTTTGGAGGATGTCGCTCGCATGGATTTTGAAAAAGTTGACTTTGTTTCTTCAAATCCGTGGGACTTTTCAGATGAGCTTATTGAGATGATTGAAAAGTATCCAAACATCACCAGGACGATTCACCTGCCGGTCCAGTCGGGAGATAACAATGTATTGAAGCGGATGAACCGATGGTATACGCAGGAGGAATATCTAAATATAATTTCAAAACTCAAATCTCTAATTCCAAATATCAAAATTACGACCGATATCATCGTTGGATTTTGTGGTGAGACTGATGACGAATTTCAAAATACAGTAAAACTCGCAAAAGCAGTGGGTTTTGATAAAGCATATATTTCTCGGTACTCCGAACGATATATGACTGCCGCAACCAAAGTCATGAAGGATGACGTATCTCCCGCAACAAAGAAAAAAAGATGGAAAGAGCTTGACAGACTAATCAATACATTTGCGTATACTTCATAACGCTTGAAAGTTTACTTGGATGACAGGCGAGTACGGGATACTGTTTCAATCCATTTGAGACATCAAGCTCTATTGAATTACCTTTCCAGTCATAGAGACCTCCTCCAGCCTCTTCAAGGATCAGTTTAGCAGCAGATACATCCCAGATCCAGGGACCAGTATCGCCAATAGTCAAACCTACAATATTTTCTGCCACTAGTACAATATCAAGTGCAATCGCACCTAAAATTCTGGCGCCACGATAATTTGGCAATAACGTATCTACAATATCAATTGTCTTTTCATGAAAAGACTTCCAAAGATTGGAGATAATTAATTGATTTTTAGATTCTAAATTTAAAGTTTGTAGTTTAATTTCTTTTCCATTTCGAAGCAAATACGAACCTTTTCCAAACTCCGCAAAATACATATCGTCTAATATGGGACGGTAAATCACTCCTGCGGTCAACTTTCCGTCTTTGAAGTATGCGATTGATGAGCAGAAATAATCTAATCCTGACGCGAAATTTGAAGTTCCATCGATTGGATCAATGACAAACACATGTTTTGCAGTATGAGTATTCAGATCTTCTTCACCTATGAATCCAACAGTAGATTCATCTATGTTTTGCTTTTTCATCTCAGATAAAATAGTGTCGACGATAACTTCTTGAGATTCTTTATCAGCTTTGGTTACTATGTTTTGATGATCAGTTTTGTGAGTCACGTCAAGTTCGGTCGATTGAAAATATTTTTTTTGAATTTCTCCTGCAGCAATGGCTGCTTTTTTGATGATATCAAGCATGAGAGATAGTATACTATAATCATGAAACTCTTAGTCACTGGTGGCGCGGGATTTATCGGATCCAACTTCATTCACTATTGGATCAAAAATCATCCTGATGATTATATTATCAACTTTGATAAACTTACCTATGCAGGTAATTTGGCTAACCTAAAATATGTTGAAAATAATCCTCATTATAGCTTTCGTAAAGGCGATATCGTGGATACGTCAGCGGTGGATGAAGCGATGAAAGGGGTGGATGTCGTCGTTCATTTTGCGGCAGAAAGTCACGTTGATCGTTCCATCGAAGACGCTTCACCATTTGTCATGACCAATGTTGTCGGAACACACGTTCTTTTAGAGTCAGCATTAAAAAATGCGGTAAAGCGATTTCATCACATTTCCACAGACGAAGTTTTTGGAGCACTTGATCTACGTGACACGAACAAATTTACTATCGACTCTCCGTATGATCCCCATAGCCCCTATTCTGCCTCAAAAGCCGGATCTGACCATCTGGTTCGTGCATATCATGATACGTATGGACTACCAATAACGATCTCAAACTGCTCAAATAATTTTGGACCATATCATTTTCCCGAAAAACTCATTCCACTCGCTATCACTAATATTCTCGAGGGGAAAAAAGTGCCGATTTATGGAGACGGGAAGTATGTTCGGGATTGGTTGTATGTTGAAGATCACTGTCGGGCAATAGAAATGATACTTACGAAAGGTACCATTGGTAAAACATATCTCGTCGGTGGTCTGACAGAAGATATTTCAAATCTTGAGGTTATCAAGAAAATCCTGTCGATAATGGGAGAATCTGAAGAGAAAATTGAGTATGTAAAAGACCGACCGGGACATGATCGTCGATATGCGATCGATTGGAGCCAGACTAATGAAAAACTTGGATGGAAGCCGGAATATGATTTTGACTCAGCTTTAGAAAAAACCATTCAATGGTACAAAAATAATGAAGATTGGTGGAAGCCCCTGAAATAACTATGAATATTGCAATAACTGGCGCAAACGGACTTGTCGGATCTCGAGTCAGAGAACTTCTCAATGACGATTTCATGTTCATTTCTCTTGATCACAAAGATGTTGATATCACCGATCAAAAGCAAGTACATAAGAAACTGAATGAAATTGATTTTGATCTTCTTCTTCATATGGCAGCGTATACCAATGTTGATCGCGCTGAGGAAGAAAAAGATATTGCTCGAAAACTAAATGTTGATGCGACCAACTATTTGTTTGAAGAAACACAAACAAAAAATAAAAAAATGATCTACATCTCAACTGATTTTGTGTTCGATGGGGAAAACCCCCCATTTGATGAAGAATCAAAACCAAATCCTATTGGCTATTATGGACAATCAAAATATGACGGAGAACTGATTCTTGAGAATCATGCGATGATCGTGAGAATCACCTATCCCTATGGCAACTCTCCATCACCAAAACAAGATTTTGTCCAAAAAATCCATTCGCTCTTATCTCAAAAAAAACCTCTCTCCATGGTGACTGATTCTGCAATGACACCGACATATATTGACGATATTGCTTTGGCTCTGAAATATTTAATGAATCATTTTTCACCGGAGATATTTCATATTATAGGTTCAAAGTCTTATTCTCCGTATGAAGTAGGAACAATGATTGCAGAACAATACGACCTTCCTGACTGGCTTATCCAACCGACGACCTTTGAAGAATATAGCAAGGGAAAAGCTCCGCGTCCACAATATGCCGAAACAAGAAGTATTAAAAACACCTTTCAAAAAATGAGGTCGTTTGGCGAAGGGTTGAAATACACTACATAATCTTCTCAAGCTAATTATCCAGATGGAAGCCACTTTTTGTATTAGTTTGAGCTTGTGTTTTAAGTCTAAATCCTTTATCATTTCACCTATGACCATAACATTTGTCGGACACGGATATGTCGGACTTGTCACTGCATGCGTATTTGCAGATTTTGGAAATGATGTTTGGGTGGTTGGACACACCCCAGAAAAAATTGAAAAACTAAAAAATGGTGATCCACTTATCTACGAACCAGGTTTGAAGGAGCTTCTTAAAAAAAATCTGGATGCAAAACGGCTTCATTTCAGCCTTGATTTTGACAAAGCAATTCCCGAATCTGATATTGTATTTATTGCTGTTGGGACTCCCCCAACTGAAACAGGCGAGGCCGATCTCTCAACCGTTCTTGCCGTTGCTGAAAAAATAGGGAAAAATCTGAAAAAAGGATACACCGTCGTGTCATGCAAAAGTACCGTTCCTGTTGGAACAAATCTAAAAGTCGAAAAAATATTAAACGATGTCAAGCCCGAGGGAGCCGAAGTCGATGTCGCATCATGTCCTGAGTTTCTTCGAGAAGGTACCGGGATTCACGATACCGTCAATCCTGACCGAGTTGTTGTTGGCTCAAAATCCCAAAAGGCAATTGAGGTAATTCTTGAAGCACACAAGCCTCTTCCAGGGGCTCGGGTTGTTACTGATCTTGCGAGCGCAGAAATCATCAAATATGCATCAAATGCGATGCTTGCAACAAAAATCTCTTTTGCAAATCTTATCTCGCTCTATGCCGAAGCAACGGGTGCAGATATTGAAACCATTATGGACGCGGTAGGAGGAGACAATCGCATCGGACGAAAATTTTTATTTGCCGGTATTGGGTATGGTGGTTCATGCTTTCCAAAAGATGTTATGGCACTTACCGAAACCGGAAAACAACTTGATCTTGATACCGGGATTCTTGATTCCGCTGAGCGCATCAATCGAATTGTTCGAGATAATTTTGTTCACAAAGTGGTAGAAAATACGAAAGGAAAAACCATAGCTATTTGGGGTCTGAGCTTTAAACCAAATACTGATGATATTCGATTTGCTCCATCCGTCTATATTATTGAAGAGCTCATAAAAATGGGGTATTCTATCACTGCATACGACCCTGCAGCAACAGCAAATATCAAAAAGATATTTGGCGAAAAAATTACCTATAGTACCGACATGTATGAGACCGTCAAGAATGCAGATGCCCTGTGTATTTTGACCGAATGGAATGAATTCAAACAAGCAGATCTTTCCAAAGTCAAAAAACTCTTGAAAAATCCAACAATAATTGATGGTCGAAATATCTATAATCCTGAAAAAATGCAAAAGTATGGTTTTACGTATATCTCTACGGGAAGGAAGTCGGTATAATACTTGATATATGAATATTCTCATTACTGGCGGATCTGGCTTTATCGGATCTCATCTCAGCAAACACTATGCTGACAAGGGAAGCAGCATTTTCATTATCGACAACCTGATAACGGGAAATCGCAAGAATATCGCCTCAATACCTTCAGACCAAATTACTTTTCTTGAACAGGATCTTATTACCGCAGACCTTTCAGTACTTCCACCCATTGATATTTGTTATCACCTTGCATCTCCAGCTTCGCCCATTCAATACAAAAAACATCCTGTGGAAACCATGCGAGTCAATGCTGAAGGAACACATAAAATTCTTGAATTATGCAAGAGTAAAGAGTGCGACCGAATAGTTCTCACGTCAACTTCTGAAATCTATGGAGATCCCCTTGAACATCCACAAAAAGAATCCTATTGGGGTAATGTGAATACCTTAGGTGATCGCGCATGTTACGATGAAGCAAAACGATATGCAGAAAGTATGACAATGACATATCATCGATCATTTAATGTCGATGCTCGTATTGCGCGCATCTTTAACACGTACGGTCCAAATATGGAACTGAATGATGGGCGCGTGGTCTCAAACTTTATAATCCAAGCTATCCAAAACAATCCAATCACCATCTACGGCGATGGTACTCAAACACGATCATTCTGCTATGTCGATGATATGGTTTCAGGACTGGTATCACTTGGCGAAACGGAAGGAATTGAAGGAGAAGTAATCAATCTTGGAAATCCAGATGAAAAGACCGTTCTTGAACTTGCAGAAATAATCAAAGATATGACTGATTCGACGTCTGAAATTACTTTTGAAGGAATCGGACAAGATGATCCAAAGAAGCGAAAACCAAATATTTCAAAAGCAAATACAATTCTCTCTTGGGAGCCAAAAATATCCCTCAATAAAGGTCTTAAAAATACCATTGAATATTTTGAAGCAGAATTACATAATCAAAAATAACCAATGAAAAAAGCAGTTATCGTTCTTCCCACATACAATGAAAGAAAAAACATATCCAAGGTGATTCAGAGAGTTTTTTCCATATCTGAAGGACTCAAAAATTGGTTAATATATATACTCGTTGTTGATAGTAATTCTCCCGATGGAACAGCAAATGAAGTAGAAATGCTTCAAAAGAAATACAAAAACCTTTCGCTCTTGAAAACTGAAAAAGAAGGTCTTGGAAAAGCATATATTCGTGGCTTCTCTCTTGCACTTGAAAAAATAAACCCATATGTTCTCTTTGAGATGGACTCAGATCTTTCTCATGACCCAAATGATATTCCAAAATTCCTCAAAAAAATTGAGGAAGGCGCGGATTTTGTTGTCGGATCTCGGTATATTCCTGGTGGATCAATTCCACAAGATTGGGGAATTCATCGAAAAGTTTTTTCAATTCTGGGAAACTGGATTGTGCGACTTGGATTTATGAAATTATCGGTGACCGAGTGGACCAATGGATATCGGGCGATGAAATCATGGATCATCAAAAAACACCTTCAAGATATGAAAGGGTACACGGGATATGTTTTTCAAGTAGCACTTCTTGATAACGCCATTAAGTCGGGTGCGAAGTTAGAAGAAATCCCCGTCAAATTTACCGATCGCGTAGAGGGGTCATCAAAAATTAACTCAGTCGAATACATCTATCAAACGATAAAATATGTATTTTTAAATTCTTCATTTATCAAATTTGCAATCGTTGGAGGAATCGGATTTATAATCGACTTTGGCATTTCATATCTCTTGATCGAGACTCTCATGATCATCATTTGGCTCAGTACGATGATCAGTGCTGAAGCCGCTATCATATCCAATTTCTTCTTGAATAATCAATGGAGCTTTAAACATAAACGCTTAAGTAGAAAAGAAAGCTCACTTTTATGGAGTTTTGTTAAATTCAATCTCATTGCTTCTGGATCACTATTGATTCAAACAGTCGGAATGACCCTTACTACCAATATTTTTGGTATTACATACTGGTATATTTACAAAGTTCTTCTGATCGTGTCCATTATCATTCCCTATTCGTACTTTTTCTACAATAAACTTGTGTGGAAGGATAAATAAGATTACTCGGAAAGTTCCACATAATCTCCAAACACCCATCCCTCTTCACCCTCTTTTGTCTTAATTAAGTACCACCCACCACTTTCTTCAGTATAGGCAAATTCATCTCCCGGACTGACTTCGGTTACTTTTTTACCCGATGTTGATGGATCCTCACGAACATTTAAAAATCCTGTTGGCGTCTCCAAAATCGTAAGGGACTTACTTGCTTTTGCATCAGTATTTTTTTCTGCGGAAACCTCAGCAGATTTGCTTGCCTCTTTTTTGTTTTCTTCAAGTTCTGCGTCAAGCGTTTTGTATGTTTTATCTAGTCCCAGTTTGAACATTGTTTTTACCACATGCCCCTCAATAACATTAATTTTTTGAGACCGACGAAAAAAACCAGGAAGATACACAGCAAGTTCATGGTCTCCTGGTACAACTTCATCAAGAATAAGTGGCGCCACTCCTTTCTCATCATTGTCCAGAAACACAATTGCTCCAGTAGGCTCGGTTTCGATAGAAACCTGCCCCGTTTTTTCTTTAGGTGTTTTCTCCATCTTTACAATCGTCAATATCTCGCCAGCTGAAGTCAGCTCTGTCGTTCCCATTTCGCGACTGACATAGGTCAAGGCATTCTCTCTCACCGCGACTTTTCCACTCCATGAAACAGTTTGCGTATCTTCACCCTCAGGAATGAGCTTGACCACATACTCTCCTGGTTTCAACCTTGTTTCATATGGCGTTTTTCCCATGGCAACATTGTCAATAAAGATTCCCGCAGTTGGTGATGATAAAACCTTGAGTCGTCCGGTGGTTCCTGGATTATCAAAAACAAAAAAACGAACCAATACAAAAACAGCAAATAAAAGAACGAGAATTCCAAGCACAATGAGTTTTCGTTTCATAGAGTGCTACTATTCTAGCAACTGACGCTCAAAATGCAAGATCGGTATTGTAGAAGCATCAATTACTGTGCTATTCTGAACATGGACATTATGAAAAAAAAACTTCATTTATTTATCCCCTATTTTATCCTCATAACTTTTTTGAGCTTGTTGTCAGTTGTGGTACGCGGAGCATTTCAAGACTCTGGGCAATTTTTGCATGATGCTGACTTTCAACTGTTTGTACTCGGTGGAATGATTTTTATTGGGTACTATATCAACCGAATCGCACCAAAAACAATTATTCCCTCGTTTGTCTGGGCAATTTTTGCTGGCATTGCACTCCAGCCTTTTTTGTCCTTCTTTACCAATGATATTGATTCCTTGAAGATTGTCATGGAGGTGTTTGGGGCAATAATACTCTTTGCGGGAGGGCTTGAAATTCCCTTTCGAAATTTCAAAAAATGGTTTGTACCTATTGCATCACTCTCTCTAGTTGGTGTCATTTTCAGCTCCGTGGGATTTGCATTCATTATGTATTGGATTATGAATCTTGTTGGTGAATTTGATGCGGCACTCATCCCCTCTATTCTCATACTGAGTGCCGCACTATCATCGACCGATCCAACCGCAATTATTCCAACTTTGAATATGCTAAAATTCAAACGTCCTCAACTCAAGCAAATTGCAATATCAGAATCTGCACTTACCGATGTATCAGGAAGTATTTTCACTCGATTCCTCCTTCTTGCACTAATCTCTGCTCCCGCAATAAATAATGGTATTTTTAGCTATTTTGGGCCACTCCTTCAAAAGAGCACTTATGATGCATTTGCGCTGCAAATCATATCCGGCATATTGGTCGGATACTTTGGATTTGTTCTTATAAAAAAATTCTATTACAATCAAGAAATCCATGAAGAATCCGATCCAGCGCTCCTTCTTTCGATACCAATCTTCACCTTTGTCTTAGGAAATATTTTAGCAGGTGCTGGTTTTCTTGCTGCGTTTACGAGTGGTCTATTGACTGATGCATTTGGAAGCGTTAAGAAAGTTTCGCATTTTTACGATAGCTTGCTTAATCATCTGATCAAACCATTTATTTTTATTATTCTCGGTGCACTGGTCCCCCTTTCAACGCTTATTAAGCTTGCACCAATTGGCATTGGAGCGGCGCTCATATTCATGTTTGTGCTTCGTCCTATTGTAGTATTTGTGTCACTTGCTCCTTGGTGGATTCAAAATGTGTTTAAAGTGAAAGATCTCCTCTTTTTAAGTCTCATTCGTGAAACAGGGATCATTGCCGCAATCTTACTCGTCATTGCCGCAACATTTGATATTATTCAATCAGAATTTGTGATTGCAATCGGTATGTGGGTCATTCTTATGACCCTTGTTATTGAACCACCGCTTACGCCATGGCTTGCAAAAAAAATGGGAATTGCTGAAGAAATACGGTAGGCGAGAACTTCTTTTTTGGACGTTATTGACGTTCCACTTTTATCTACTTTATGTTATCATAATCGCATAATGAAAGATCTCATTCACGAAAAAATACGCCATACTCTTGAGGCTCTCAACCTTCCGTTTGAAAATCTTATGATTAATCCGCCAAATAATGAAGATTTTGGAGATTATTCAACGAATGTTGCGCTTCAGCTTGCAAAAATAGAAAAGAAAAATCCGATGGAACTGGCAAAGCTTATTGCCGATGCAATAAAAATCGATGAGGTGATCGAAAAAGTAGAGGTTATGAAACCAGGATTTATCAATGTGTGGTTATCAAAGCAGGTACTAATAAAAAATCTTTTAGAATCTTCTCAGAATAAGTATTCATTCCAAGAATACCACCTTGGAAAAAACAAAAAAGTGATTGTAGAGTACGCACATCCAAACACGCATAAACTATTTCATATTGGACACTTAAGAAACATTACAACGGGTGAGACAGTTGCACGGCTTCTTGAAGTGACCGGAAATACCGTTATCAGAGCAAATTATCAAGGAGATGTGGGATTACATATCGCAAAGACTCTCTGGGCTGCTCCAAAGACAATGTACGAACTGGGAGAAGAAAAAATCAGCTCAATGCCAATACGGGAGAAAATATCACTTCTGGGAAAAGCATATGTCAAAGGAAGCGAAGCATATGAAAGTAATGATGTGTCAAAAAAAGAAATCATTGAAATCAACAAACAAATTTACAATCAGGATGGGAGGATCATGCCATTATATGAAAAAACGCGCGCATGGAGTTTGGAATATTTTGATGAAAAATATGATCGAGTCGGAACGACTTTTGATAAGAAATATTTCGAAAGTCAAATGGCCGAGCGCTCGATCAAACTTATTAAAGAACTGGTAAAGAAAAATATATTGGAAAAAAGTAAAGGAGCAGTAATATTCAATGGAGAAGGACATGGCGTGCATACACGCGTATTTTTAAATCAAGAAGGGTATCCTACCTATGAAGGAAAAGAGCTACCACTTGCTGAAAAAGAAACAGCTGACTTTGGCGAAGTTGATAAAATCATTCATGTGGTAACCGAAGAGCAAACAAGCTTTTTTGCAACGACGTTTAAAGTGGAAGAGCTTACAGACTCAAAACGCTACACCGGCAAACAAAAGCATCTGAAGTATGGATGGGTGCATCTCAAGGGAGGCAAGATGTCCTCAAGAAAAGGAAATGTAGTCGAAGGAGAATGGCTTTTGGACGAAGCAAAAAAGCAGATCATCAAAGATTATGAGTCAACGCCAGAAGTTGCTGAAAAACTCGCCATAGCAGCGGTCAAATATTCATTTTTGAAAAGTGGTCTGCAAGGCGATGTATATTTTGATATGAAAGATGCAACAACATTGCAGGGCGATTCAGGACCGTACCTTGTCTACACCTATGTCCGATGTAAATCAGTTCTGAATAAGTCAAATTCATCAAACAATGTCATTCCGCGCAAAGTCGAGGAATCTCTTTCATTAAATAATGAAGAACTCACCCTTCTTCACGCACTCATAAAATATCCTGAGGTAGTTCTTGAAACTGCTCAAAACTTTGCTCCAAATTATCTGTGTTTATACTTATACGATCTTTCACAGAAGTATAATTTGTTTTATCAAAAAAATTCAATTCTCAAAGCAGATAATGAAGATGATAAAAACGTCAGACTTACCATAACAAAAGGCACGGCAAACGTCCTCAAACATGGGCTCAATCTTCTCGGGATTCAGACGGTGGAGAAGATGTGAAAAACTCGCTCCAATCCCCCGTCTTCCATTCATTTAAAACGAGACATATATCCAAATCATACGGATTTTTTAAGTAAACCCATACATTATTTGGTCTGGGGTCATAAATACCTTCGGGAAACAACTTTTGAATTATTTGAGCATCTTCTTTGATCTGAAGATCAAACTGTATGAGCGGTTGAGAAGATTTGTCAAATGATACAATCTCAAATTTTGGTCGTCGAACCACTGAATAATCCAAAGATTTTTTATCAATAATTTCTTTCCGACTTGCGGGAAGAATGAAATCCCACGGCTCACCGGTTGGAAATAGTTTATAGATTGATTTATTTCCAAGATTAGTTCTGAGTTTGAGAATTTCAGGATGAATTCCATCAAACCACGGAAGATTAAATCCCGTGTGATCAAGCTCAATCATCTTTCTCCCCGTAAGTCGATCTACTACCGTTTTAAGTTCTATTGGTTCGTATGAATGTGGGCTATCTTTTACCTTGCCCGTACTGTTGACAATTTCTGACTCAATTTCAAAACCATCCGTTCCATGAAAGATGACTCGAGGCACTTTTGATCCTTTCATTGAAAATGATACCGTTGGCACAAAAGAATCAACAGACTTTGTAAAAGTTATTGTATCTCGTGATACTTTTCCAACTGGAGAAAGAAAAGAAATAAGCTCTTTCGTAAAAGCAGTATCTTTTTCTGGGAGAATGATATGAATTGAATCAAGAATATTCATAGAAAGAGCACATCATACTAAAGACAGAGCTTCATGAAATATCGAATCGTCTATCAAGCACTCACAGTCGGACTTGGTGTTGGCGTCTTGGTCTCAGTGGCTTCTTCAGTAGGCTTAGGCGTCTCCTCAGCAACTTCCTCAACGACCATGGAGTCACCATCAGAATCATTTTGTCCAATTATTACCACAACATCAGAGTCTGAATCAGCATCGTCAAGAGTCTCAACACGAGATTTGACGTCATACTTTCCTTTCAAAACTTCTTTCAACTTATCAAGCCATGCTTCGCTCACTCCTTCTTTTGCTTGAATCACTGTTTCTGTATAATCATAGTTGTCTGCATTTCCCGTCAAGTCAACGACAAATTCTTCTCCCTCAATGAGAGATTGGGCGCGACCTGCTTCTCCGGCGATGCCACTTCCATTTTGTATTTCAATGGAATATTCATCAATCTTGACATCTTCTGGCGTTGGGGTCGCAGATGGTTCATTTGTAATAGTCACCGATGTATCAGATGGAGGATTTGCGAGTTTTTTTTGAGATGATTGATAGTAAAGAAATCCGCCTGCTCCAATCAAAACAACGACAACTGCTCCGATAATTACTTTCCACATATATTAAATAAAAAACTTCTAAAAAGAATCACCCCATTATAGGACACAATCTCCTACAACTCAACATGTTTCACCATCCCCTGTACGTTTTTTTGCCCATTCCATTCGTTAAGATCAAGATGATACACCAATGTGATCTTCTGATTCTTGGATAACTGCTTAAAAATCTCCGCTTGACCAAAGGCGATCATATCAAGAGGAAGTGATTGCCCAGACACATCTTTGACCTGCAATTTCAGATGATTCCGTTGCTTGCCGAGAATTTTTGCATGGACAACAGATGCTTCTGAAGTAAACGTTGGCTTTGCATTTCCCATGCCAAAAGGTGCAAGTTTGTTTAATGCATTTACCAATGGTTTCGTCGAGAGTGATAATGGTATTTTTAAATCAACTTCCATGGTACGCTCAAGCATTTCGTCTGAGATAATCTTCTCAGCTTTTTTGACGGCAACCTCCAGAAACATTTCAAGCTTTTCCCCTTTCAAAGTAAATCCAGCTGCAGCAGCATGTCCACCATAGTTTGTAAAATACGAATCAAGTGTTTTTAAAAAATCAGTGATATGAAATCCGGGTATTGATCTCACCGACGCTTTGTAAAACCCATCACCCTTTGTCATCACAATAGTCGGCCGATAGTACTCTTCGAGGATATTCCCCGCAATAAGTCCGATCACTCCTTCGTGCCAATGATCTGCATAGAGAATAATAAGTTTCGGAATAACTTTGAATTTTTTCATTTGAGCTTGAGCTTCTGCAACCTGCTCTTTAACCAAATCTTGTCTATTAGTATTCAAATTGCCGACTTTTTGTGCCAACTCACGTGCCCGCTTTTCGTCAGTTGTGCAAAGAAGCCTCAAGGCATCTATTGCATGCTCAAGTCTCCCAACTGCATTGATTCGTGGCGCAATAATAAACCCAATTTCATATGGTCGAATCTCTTTTCCCTCAATCTGAGCTTCTTTAAGAATATGCTTAATACCAGGGCGATCAACTTTTGAGAATGACTTTAATCCGTAGGTTACAATGCTTCGACTGGGACCAACCAATGGGACAAGGTCAGCAACCGTTCCTATTGCCGCAAGTGCAAGATAATCTGTTTTGAAATATTTCTCCAAAACTTTGAACTTTGTCTGCCCGCCAACTTTGTGGGACTCTTGAATT
Organism: Candidatus Roizmanbacteria bacterium CG_4_10_14_0_2_um_filter_39_13; assembly: GCA_002792315.1. Taxonomy (GTDB): domain Bacteria; phylum Patescibacteriota; class Microgenomatia; order UBA1406; family GWC2-37-13; genus UBA1450. The sequence continues at coordinate 26,180 of PFOB01000017.1, forward strand.
TTGAAATAATTAAATATTTCTTTTGCCACCATATATGCCGTTCCCGAACCAGATAATGCAGGAATATGAAAAATACAGGCTGCTGAATCCGGCACCTTCTCTTCTTGCCGGTGATGATGATCAGTAATAATAACGTCAATGCCATGATTATTTGCATATTCAACTTCCTTTTTAGCCGTTATTCCATGATCGACACTCATGATGAGTACTGGATTAAACTCTTTTTTCACAGCATCAATCCCTTTTTTTGAAAAACCATATCCTTCAGTTTTTCTATGAGGAACATACGGCATTACTTTGAATCCAAGAAGATGAAGCGTTTCCCAAAGAACGGCACCTCCCGTGATTCCGTCTGCGTCATAATCTGTGTACACAATAATCATTTCATCGTTCTTTTTAATCCTCGTAAGAAGCTTCATCATTAGAGAAATTTCTTTCTGCTTAAATCCAAAATCTTTTAGGGTAAGCTCTAGTGGCGATGGTGGATTGAGAAAAGAACCAATATCTTTGATATTGCGAGATTTGAGAAGGAGATCGATAATTTCTTGAGGTTTGGTTTTTGTTGAAATTTCGTGCTTATAGGTGATATTCATACTTCATGAGACCTCATTTTATCATCTTTTTCTCACCCGAAGAGAGATGTGAAGTTGATTCAATTTTTTGTCCGAGACTGTTTAAATTTTGAGCGACATTATTGGATTGGTTGAATGCGTTTCCTATGTGCTTATTTAGTATAGAAAATGCCTCATCGGTCTTTTCATAGTCCTTTTTCATTGATTGTAACGTAATAAGAATTTCTTTCGCTTGCGTTTGGATTCTCGCCCCTTCATGAGAGATGAGGATCACCTTCAAATATGCATAAAAACTCATGGGAGAAACGGGGACAACGCGCATTTCTGTCGCATAATCATACAACTCGCTGCGGTTAATGATTTCGTAATAAACACTTTCTGAGGGGATATACATGAGAGCATAATCAAGAGTACCTTCAGTGACCAAAATATATTTTTGGGAGATTGATGCAATGTGCTTTTTGACGTCGCGAATAAATTGTTTTGCGATTTGTTCACGCTCTTGGTCAGATGAAGCACCCATCATGAGCTTAAAACTTGAAAGGGGAAATTTTGAATCAATTGCAATCAGACCTTGGCTTGTCTTGACAATCGCATCCACCCGTTGACCATTTTTAAACTCATGTTGCAAAGAATAGGTTTCTGGTGGCAAACTTTGAGCAAGAAGTTCTTTCAATACTTGCTCACCAATATTTCCTCGCAGTTTTGGCGATTGTAAAAATTCTTGAAGTTGTTGCATTGATCTTCCGATTTCAGAAAATTCTCCAATGGTTTTTTGAACACTTGAGATGACTTCTGCAGACTTATCAAGACGCTTATTGAACATATCCATGTTTTGAGTAAGCTTTCGATCAACCTGTCGATTTGACTCGCCCATATCTTTGAGCCATTGGGTGAGCTCTTCAGAGATTTTTGATTTATCCTCAAGACGATTGAGCCATGTACGAAGAACGAATAGAATAAGAAGGGTAGCAAAAATAATGAGTACGTAAGGAAGCACATCCATAGAGTTTCATTATACCAAGCCACCACTCCCCGAGAAGATTTTCGGTTTCAAAAAGCTTTCAGGAGTATCATTTGAAATTTTTTGACCTTCTGGTGAAGAAGGTGCAGATTCAACTTCTGAGATATTCTTTGATTGATTTTCAAAAGATTGTTGTTGTTTTGTTTGAGGTTGTGGCTGTTGCTGGTTCACAATCGGCGGTTGGTCAGTGTTTAGCTGAGTATTTTGCTGAACGCTTTGCTCTCCTGAGGCTTGTTGGTTTGGCTGACCAAACGATTGCTGTTGTTGCACGGGCATCTGAGGAGTATTTATTGGTTGATTCATGCTACTGCCAAATTGATTCCCACCAAAAGCAGGCATTCTTTGACCAAATGAACCCATAGGTCCTCCTTGCGGTCTTCCAAATTGATTTCCCCCTTGAAATGGTATTGGCTTTTTTACAGCTCCTGCACGAAGAAGAGATGCAACTGCTTCAAACGTATCTGCATTTACTGAATACGCGGTAAAATTATTCGTAGCGATCATTATTCCTGAATGTAAATTTGTTGCAATATCTTTATCAATTTCAACATTCAATCCTTGAATTAATTTGAATACTAACTCTGAGGTCGAAGAACTCGATTTTGATATAAGATTGATCATCCCAAACGAATTGTTTATAAGATGTCGGTCAATATTTATGATAGTAGTACCTTCAAACTGTCGTTGGTTTTTATTATAGATATCTCCCAATGCGTTGAGATTTGGGGCATCGACCGTGATAATAAAGTCAATTTTACCGCCGGTATATGAAAATTGAACATCGTCAGGCTTGAGCTTTGAATGTCCCTCTCGAGGCACAATTACCAAATTAAATTGTTCTCCTTGAATATTGTAATCTACTTTATCAATTGCTCCTTCTTGATAAGGAAATGAAACGACAAGATTGTCACCACCTGATTGAAGTTCGGTTTTAATTTTATCAGAACCGATCATATCGCTCTGAACAGCAGATGACGCGACAAGAGATATATTTTTTCCGAGCTTCGTGAGAGCCAAATAAAGAGATATTCCCGCAGCGATAGCGTCAGGAGTGGGTTTGGCAGGTATTACAACAATCCCAGAGCCATGTTTGGTAACAAACTCTTTGATTTGCTGTATCACTTTCCCTATGTCTTCAGGCTGATTTCCTTGTGGCATCATAATGCAATCCTAATTTATTATAGGATGAATTTTATCACATCACCAACCTTAATGTCAAGGGTAGGTGTGAATTGCATTCCGCACTCTTGGTCTTTTTTGACCTCCTGAACTGTTTTGGAGCGATTTTTGAGTGAAGCTAATTTCGATTTTCCTATAAGCTTATCTTTTCTATATGCTTCTGCAGTATCTCCTAGATTTACTTTTCCTTTTGTGACGAGTGCTCCAAATACGGTCTCGCCTTCTATGACAAAAGTAGCCAGAATTTTTGCCTGAGCTTTCAAATTTTTTTCACGCTCTTCTTTTTCATGAATAAGTTCTGATACTTCGTCAAGTTCATCCAACAATTCATATATGATATTGTACGTTTTGATAATAACTTTTTCTTGAGATGCGAGTTGTTTGACTTCATTATCAACAGCTACTGAAAATCCAATCACAATAGATTTGGTCGTTTTAGCAAGGAATATATCTGAACGATGAATACTCCCAATACTACTGAGCACAATTTCAATATTCTTATTGTCTGACAATACCGCAAGTATTGCCTCAAGTGTGCCTTGTGCATCAGCTTTAATGATTACCGTTAATTTTTTTTGTTTTTCTTCTCCTTCAAGTTGAAGCATTGATGTTACATCCATTTGGGAGTGCTCAGTACGATCTTCTTCTTGAGAATTTGAAACAACTTGGTGCTGAGAAGTAATAAGCGTTCCCACTTCAGGAAGTTTTGAAAATCCAAGTATTTCAAATGGCGTTGAAGGAACAACTTCTTTAACACTTTTTCCTCTGTCGTCAATGAGTGCACGAACTTTGATTTTTTCTTGATTTGAATAAATTTCATCCCCAATCCGCAGAGTTCCATTTTTAATTATTGAGCTTACAACCATGCCTCTTTGATCTTTTTTTGTTTCGATTATATATGCTTCTGCTGGACCATTTGGGTCATATGAAAGATCTATATCTGATGCTATGAGTAATATTGCTTCCAATAGCTCTCGAATGCCTTCTCCTTTTGTTGCGGCAATCGGCAACGCAACAACGTCTCCACCCATTGATTCGGTGACCACTTCATATTTGAGAAGATCTTTCTTGACTTTTTCAGGCTTTGCTCCGGGAAGATCCATCTTATTCATTGCAACAATAAAGGGGATTTTTGCACTTTTGATGTGTGCAATCGATTCGATTGTCTGTGGTTTTACCGAATCAGACGCATCAATGATGAGGATCGCGATATCTGCAACATTTGCTCCTCGAGAGCGGAGTTTTGAAAAAGCTTCATGTCCTGGCGTATCAATGAATGTTATTTTTTCAATATTATATCCTTTGATGCCCGTTTTGATTTCATACCCTCCAATACGCTGAGTTATTCCTCCATGTTCTTTTGTTACCAGTCTGCTTTTCCGAATGGTATCAAGGAGTGTCGTTTTTCCGTGGTCAACATGACCTAAAATTGTGACAATTGGCGATCTATTCATTTCGATAAAATAATTGATTAGTATGGATGGTGAGGTCTCTGGAGAATACCTGCCCGATTCTATTCCTCACTTATCTCTTCTTTGTTTGTTGCTTCTTTGGCCTCAACGATAGCCTCTTCTTCTGGTTGACTCTCAGTCACTTTTTCTTCTTTCTCTTCAGAAGTTTCGGTCGCTTTGACTTTCTTCTTACTTTGTTTCTTTTTTGGCTCTTCAATTTCAGTAGCACTTTCTTGCTCTCCTGCTGATTTCTTGTCATCTTCTTTTTCTTCTTCTTTTGGAGCATTTGGATCATCTATTTGAACAATATCTATTTCAAAGCCTGAAAGTCTCGCTGCGAGATTTACATTTACTCCACCCTTTCCAATGGCAAGTGGCGCTTGTGTTTCAAGAACCGTAACGCGAGCTCGTTTTGCTTCATGATCAAGTTCAACAGCCTGAACATCTGCGGGAGATAATGCGCTTATAATAAACAGTTTTGGATCTTCATTCCATTGAATAATGTCAATTTTTTCTTTTCCATTCAGCTCATCTGTTACTGTTTGTACGCGCACACCTTTTTGACCGACGCATGCACCAACGGGATCAACACCACTTTGACTACTAAAAACAGCAATTTTTGCTCGCTCGCCTGGTTCTCGTACAATTTTTTTTATAATAACAGTCTCATTCCCAACTTCAGGCACTTCACGTTTGAAAAGCTCTGAAATAAGATTTGGATGTGAACGAGAAAGAATAATGCGAGAATACCCTGCAGAGGTAGTTGCAATCTCTTTAAGATAAAATACATACTTGTTGTTTACCACATATGATTCGTTTCTTATCTGTTCATCTCGAGGAACAACTCCTTCGGTTTTCCCTATATCAATATATATATTGTTTAAATCACGACGAATAACTCGTCCTCGAACTAAGGTGCCGACCTGATCTTGATAGTGTGAAATGACTGTCTTCTTTTCGGCTTCTCTGATTTTTTGAATAATCACTTGTCGAGCAGTTTGTGCAGCAATTCTCCCAAATCCCGGAGGAGTAATATTTTCTCCATCTTTGAGGATTTGTGTTTCTCCAGTAACGTTATCGATATTTACTTCAACTCCCGGATCCACTTCATTTTCATCCCCAATTGCAATTTCGGGATGCTCTTTTCGAAATGCAGCTAAAATAGCCGATTGCATCGATTCAATCACTTCAACCACAGTAATCCCCCGTTCGGATGCAACCTGATTCAATGCCAGTGTAAACTCACTTTTTACAATTACCATACAGCTAATTCTAACAGAAAAGATTGTAAATTCAATGAAAGGTAGC
>PFOB01000005.1 GCA_002792315.1 Candidatus Roizmanbacteria bacterium CG_4_10_14_0_2_um_filter_39_13
CCGCGGGTTTATGGACGGCTCAATTGGTATAATTGAGAGTGTCTACCAAGCGTATTCCAAAACTATTACCTATCTTTTTCTGTATGAAAAACAACACAAGTTCGACTCAAAAAAAAGTAGGTCTCTATGATCCATTCCTTGACGTCATGGGTGGTGGTGAACGACATATCCTCTCAATTCTTCAGGTTTTAGAATCAGAAGGATACGACATTTCAATCTTCTGGGACATAGATCTCACAAAACAAATTGAAAACACTCTCAATCTCCCCTTTCGATCACTTACATTTGCAAAAAACATCTTTAAAAAGGGAACGGCTTTTGAACGATTAAAAGAGCTTCAAAGCTACGACATGCTTTTTTATGTGACCGACGGGAGCTATTTTGTATCTTCGGCGAGAAAAACATATATTTTTTGTATGGTTCCTGATAAAAAACTATATAATATGAACCTTGCTAACAAAGCAAAAACAGCTAACTCTCAGTTTGTTGCAAACTCAATTTTTACCAATAACTGGCTTGAAAAATGGGGCCTACGCCCCACAGTCATCCATCCATATATCGCCGAAGAATTTGTTGATACTCCTCCCCGTTATCCAAAGGAAAAAACAATATTATCGGTTGGCCGATTTTTCCCCCACCTTCATTCAAAACGTCAGGACATTGCAATCAAGTGGTTTTCGCAGCTCAAAAAGCAACTACCCGAATTCAAAGACTATTCTCTTCATCTTGCAGGCTCAGCAACCAAAGAAGATAAGGAATATCTGAAGGATTTGAGATTGCTTTCTGCTCATGACAAATCTATCGTATTCCATGAAAATATCTCATATGAAAAACTTGTTTCGTTATATCAATCAGCACAATATTATTGGCATTTTGCAGGAATTGAAGTTGATGAAAATACGCATCCAGAAAAAACAGAGCACTTGGGGATCACCCCCCTTGAGGCGATGGCCAGCGCTTGCATTACCTTTGCTTTTAAAGCAGGAGGACCGAAAGAACTCATATTTAATGGGAGAAATGGCTATTTATTTGAAGATCAAAAACAGCTCTTTTTTCTCATGCATCAAGTACATCAAAATACGAAACAACAAAACATAGTGAAAGCGACCGCGCAAAAATTTGTTCAGGACAATTTTTCCTATGAAGTGTTTGCTGATCGAGTAAAGGAAGTACTCTTATGAAAACACTCATTTCTGTCATAATACCAACGTACAACAATGATAAATTCGCTGCGAATCTGAAAAATAATCTGCAGTTTCTTAAGGATTGCGAAATAATTGTTGTGAATGATAACCCTGATATTTCTATTACCGATCAGTTGAGCATATTTGATGTTCAGATAATTCATCATCAAAAAAATAAAGGATTTGCTGGTGCAGTAAATACAGGGATACATTCTTCAAAAGGCGATCATATCTTTCTTCTCAATGATGACGTACTTCTTCAGGATGACACATTTCAAAATGCTCTTATTGAATTTGAAAATAATTCCAATCTTTTTGCGGTTTCTTTCGCACAAATTGAAAAGAATGGCGACATGGTGGGAAAGAATATTCTTTTTTGGCAGAATGGATTTATCCAGCACGATCAAGCAGATAACTTAAATAAGGGTTCTACCGGGTGGGCTGAAGGAGGATCTGCGATTTTTGATGCAAAAAAAATGAAACAACTCGGCGGCATGGACGAACTCTATTCTCCATTTTATTGGGAAGATATTGATCTATCATATCGAGCAAAACTTTGTGGATATGAAGTAATATTTGATCCTAGTATTAAAGTAATCCATCACCACGAAACAACCATTGGATCACAATTTTCAAAAAAGAAAATCACTTCAATAGCCTACCGCAATCAACTCATTTGTATCTGGAAAAATATATCTTCACTGTCTTATATTATTCAACATAAATATCATCTTTTGAAACTTCTTGTACAATCAGTCTTGAAGGGTGATGACACTTTTTTGAAGGGATTCTTTCAAGCGTTGCTCTTGTTTCCTCAAATAATTATTAAACGATTTTCAATTTCTCACATACATTCTGATCATGAAATACTTGAAAAGTATACTCAATAATAAAGAACTTGTGATTGTTGCGATATTTGTTCTCATATCTGCTTTCTTGCATCTGAGGCAAAACGGCTTTCCGTGCATTAATTCTGACGAAGCATCATTTGCATACAATGCATTTTCCATTTCTGAAACGGGGAGAGACGAATATGGCTCACTATTTCCTAGCCGATTTCTCGCATTTGGAGAAAATAAACTGCCGGTGACCATTTACTCGATTGTCCCATTTATTAGTCTCTTTGGATTAAATGATATTACAGTTCGTCTTCCTTTTATTTTGCTCGGCATCATCGCACCAATATTGTTTTATATCCTCAGTAAAAAGTTATTTGGAAATACAAAAATTGCTCTTATTGCAGCTTTTCTTGCAAGCATCTCTCCGTGGATTCAAATACTTGCGCGCCACATCCATGAAGACACTATTATGCTCGCAATTGCAATTGGTATGATCATTCTTCTTGCCAAACTTCATGATCAATTCAAAATGAAAACCATAATATTCTTGGCAGCGCTCACCGGCATTGGGCTTTTCACCTATCATATCGGTAAATTTCTAGCGGTATTTGTCCTTTTCTGGATCATATTTCTTGGTATTCAACAAAAGTCATCATTCAAAAAAATTGCTACATATTCCCTTATTGCTCTCATACCAATGATGCTCTTTTTTGTAACAGAATTAATGCACCCGTCAACTCGGGTAGGAAACCTTGTCTTTACCAGCAATCAGGGGTTTGCTCTTCAGATTGAAGAGCTTCGTAAAGAACATGATGTTCGTGCTTTGCATAATAAGTTGACTCAGTCAGTAAGCATAGTAACAAACCAATATTTGTCATATTTTTCTCCTGAATTTCTCGTGACAGAAGGCGATACAAACCTGAGATTTGGAGAAAAAGGAATCTCTCCGATCACCTCAATTGAATATTTATTTGTATTTATTGGAATGTATTTTTTGTTTCAAAGACAAGAAAAATATCGCTTTCTCATCACTTCTCTTCTTTTGACTGCACCACTAACCGCAACGCTTTCTTGGCAAACTCAATCGCTGACGCGCTCATATCTTATGATCATCCCCCTTATTTCAATCGCATCATATGGTCTCTTTCACAGTGCATTTGCAGTAAAACAAAAATATAGACTGACATACTTCTTTTTGATCATGCTTGCACTTTTGTATTTCACATTCTTTTCTTGGGACTATTATTTTAATCACTACACCAAGCATCCTGATGTATCTACTTCATGGCAATGCGGATACAAAGAAATGTCAGAAATAGTACAAAAAAACTACGATAACTATGAGCGTATTATCGTCTCAAAAAAACTCGGCCAGCCGTATATTTTTATGCTTTACAACCTGAAATTTTCCCCAAAAGAATATCAAAAACAAGCACGGCTCACTGAACTTGATGAGTATGGTTTTGGACAAATTGAAAAATTTGACAAGTTTCAGTTTGTGTTTTCTTCACCATCACCAAATCGAGAAAAGACTCTGTATATCGGACTTCCAGAAGATTTTAATGGAACCGGTATTTCTCCAAATGAAGTTGAGCATGTAATAGTAAACAACAAAGAAGTATTTTGGATCTATCCAAAATCTACGAGATAAGAAGGTACAAACTTAGATTGTAAAACGCATGAATAAATATCGGAACCATGACACTTTTTCTCTGAAGATACAAAAATGATACTGCAAAACTTAATAGAATATCGGTTGCCATAACCTGGAGAAGCACGGCCCCATATAAGTCAGGACTACTAAATAAAATGGGGATATGGAGAAAGAAAAAGAGAAAACTCGCAAAAAATACCGAACCAATCATACTTTTTGAATCTTGATACAGCCTTTTCAAAATAAATCCTCGAGATAATATTTCCTCAGAAAAGCTTGATGCAAAAGCAATGATAATATAGTAAAGAATCTGAAGTATCGACGTTTTTGAAATGAAGTTTAACTCTCCATTTTTGAAATACTGAACCGCAAACCCTGTGAAGAAAAAAACAACACCGATGCTTAAGCCTAGAAGCATATGTTGCTTCATTTTTGCCGTTTTCAAATCTATGCTTTTCAAAAAATCTGATTTTTCGTATGTTGTAATGAAGTAATAAACAGGAGTCAAGTAAATGATCGGTTTAGCAAAAAATTCATCAAACCATACGGGTAAATTTGTTTTAAAATATATTCGATACATTACCCACAAAATCATGACAATGGCCCACGTATTGAGCACTTTTTGAATGGATGTTATCTGCTTTTTCATCATATTTACTGTACACCTTTCGATCTTTAGATGCAAGAAGAATGAGGTGAATTAATCAGTCAAGAAAGTCTCGAAGTTTGCGAGCACGAGTGGGATGTTTTAATTTTCGAATAGCTTTTGCTTCGATTTGTCGAATTCTTTCTCGAGTGACTTTAAATTCTTTTCCGACTTCTTCAAGTGTTTTTGGTTTTCCATCCTCTAGTCCAAAGCGCATAATGAGAACTTTTTTCTCTCGTGGCGAAAGGGTTTCAAGTACTTCTTGGAGTGCATCTTTAAGAAGTTCTGAAGAGACTGCATCATACAAACTTGGCTTCGATCGATCGGCAATAAACTGCTCAAGCGTTGCTTCTTTGTCATCTCCCACTGGGGTAGAAAGAGATTTTGGCTGCTGAGAAATCTTCATGAGATTTTCTGCATCTTCAACCGAAATTTCCATTTCTTTTGCAATCTCTTTTATATCTGGATCCTTCCCATGTTTTTGCATGAGTCGACGTTGTGTTTTGTAAAATCGATTGATCTGATCTACCATGTGTACCGGAATTCTGATGGTTCTTGATTGATCGGCAATTGCCCGGGTAATAGCTTGCCGAATCCACCAGGTGGCATAGGTAGAAAATTTATATCCGCGTCGCCAGTCATACTTTTCTACTCCACGAATCAATCCCTTATTTCCTTCTTGAATAAGATCAAGAAACGAAAGTCGTCGTCCCAGATATTTTTTAGCAATAGAAACTACCAGTCGGAGATTTGATTTAATCAATCGTTCTTTTGCCGTAAGATCGCCTTTTTCTGCTCTTTTTGCAAGATCAATTTCTTCTTCAAACGTAAGAAGTGGTGTGCGACCAATTTCTTTCAAATATTTTTTTATAGGATCAAGTGACTCTCCATGCTTTCCGCCAATAAGTTTTTCAAGTTCTTTTTCAATTTCCTCAGCTGATTTATGCGCTTCTTCCTCTTCGCGTGTTGAGGTGGTTTCAAAAATATCAATTCCTTTTCGAAAAGCGGTATCAAAAAATTCATCAATTTGAACAACTTTTCCCTCGGGTTCAGGAAACACCATGAGGATATCTTCCTGTACCAGAAATCCGTCGTCTTCTCCTTGTTTGAGAAGGTCTTTTAAACTTTTGGGCATTCGATTAATCATAAGGTATATGATACCAGACTAATGTGGCAGTTAATGAGCATACATTCTACAACGATCGATACGTTTTTTCCATATGTTTTAACTTTTCTGAAAGCGCGCTTAGTTTTGCATCATCTGGCGTGTCTGATTCTTTAAGCATCGTTTGCATGCTTTTCTTCAATTCATCAATACCCAATTCGAATCCAAGTTTGTAAAAACTACGGTCATCCATTTCGGGTAAATCACTGGCAAACAAAAACAGTTCATCTGCAACAGATTGCGTCTGGGCAGGCAATAACCCAACAAACTTTGTATAATCAAACTCTTCTTTGATATCCGAAATATATTCTTTCAACTTCTCAAAAATTGAGGCGTACGATGGAATTTTAAAAAATTCTTTTTCTAAGACCATATTCTCTGAACTAAATATATCCGCTAATTTTTTGTGCTGCAATAAAAAACTCAACAGATATTTTTGTACCAATTCTGATCGTGAAATTGAAGTTGTTTCTTTTTTTTTCGAAGCATAATTCGTTTTTGCATGAAATTCTTGCTTTCGAAGAAGACGTTCGACACTCTCCTCCTGAACGTTCAATATCCCAGCAAGCGACCGAATATAATGAGATCGAACGATGGGATTTGATATCATTTTGATAAAAGGAGCAACTTCATTCCCAATTTGTTTTTTATGAAAGGAGGTGTCCTCCGGATACTTCTTTTTTGCTGAATCAATGAGAAAGTCATAGATTGGGCGAGCTTTTTTCACATCCTTTAAAAACTGCACTTTATCTGCTCGAATCGCTTCGTCAGGATCCTTTCCTTTTGAAAACTCTACGATATGAATCTCGAAGTCCATTTTTTCTGCAAGCGTGATTCCTCTCTTCATCGCTTCAACACCTGCAGCATCGGTATCAAGCGCCAGAGTCAATCTTTTTGTGTACCGCTTAATAATATTGAGTTGACCTTCAGTAAGTGCCGCTCCTTTTATTGCAACAATATTTTCAACACCATATTGATACGGGGTAATTAAATCAAACTCACCTTCAACAACAATAACATTGTCAAGCTTGCGAATTGATTCTTTTGTTTTATTGATTCCAAAAAGATGATCACGCTTATGATACACATCAGTTTCAGGGGTATTCACATATTTGGCAGCGCGCGCATCTTCTTTGAGAAGTCTTCCAGAAAATCCAACTACATTTTCTCTTGCATCTCGAAGGGGAAACATGATCCTGTTTCGAAACCGATCATATCCATGGGTTTGATTTTTCAAAATAATAAGTCCCGATGCCGCAATATCCTGCAGACTAAATGACTTTTTTTGAAGATATTTTGACAAAGAATCCCACGATGAAGGGGCATATCCGAGCTCAAATGTATTGATGATTTTATCGTTTAATTTCCGCGCCCTAAGGTATTCTCGTGCCGCTGCTCCATACGATGTTTTTGCTAAAAGGTATTGATAATATTTCAAAGTTGCGCGATTTATTGCATATAACTTTTCCTTTTGATCCCATTTTGTATCATCAAAATTGCCATTCTCAAGTTTGACTCCTGTTTTTTCGGCAAGTTCCTTGAGAGCTTCATAAAACGTAAGATTTTCCCACTTCATTAAAAAACTAATGACATCGCCGCCCACTCCACACGTACCAAAACAGTGCCATATCTGACGATCGGGTGATACGACAAACGAAGACGTTTTCTCCTGATGAAACGGACACAATCCCTTGAAGTTTCTGCCTGCCTTTGTAAGTTTTACAAACTGCCCAACATACTCAACAATATCTATTTTTTCTTTGATTTCATCCGTTTGATCATTCATTTTTATTATCTATTAAATATTTGACATTTCTCGATTGTTATGATAAAGATTGATCTGTCAATTCATATTATAACCGAACATCCACTTGCTTTCTCAATCTTTCTGCCATTATAATAATTTTAATGCTATACGTATATCTTGACACCACTCAGATCAAACTTATGCTTCTCAAGAAAAGTTTGCTCGGACAGTATGAGTCATCATTTCTCAAGAAAAATCTTCAAGTTGAGCTCCTTAAGGATGGATTACCGGTAAATCCTGATGTTATCGCCTCAGGTTTAAAAGAGGCTCTTTCTGGATTTAAAGATCAACCAATTAAAGAGAAGGATGTCACCCTTATTCTTCCCCAAGAAGCATTTTTGTTTTTCCGAGAAGATATGCCGGTAGATGTTGCAGATGCAGTCCTTGAAACCTATCTGAGAGAAAAGGCTCGAGCTCATCTGAACTCTGATATGGACAATAGTCATTTTGATTACTTGATCCGCGAAAGCGAAGAAAAGAAGAAAATCCTTTTTTATGCAATTAAAAAAGAGGCGCTCCTTGCATATCAAAAACCTCTTGAGCTTCTTGATTTTAATTTGAAAAGTATCATCCCAGAGCCACTTACTTATTTTAAATTGTTTGAGAAAACACTCCGTGCAAACAAGAAAGAAAATATTTGGTACGTTTCGTATGATCAAGATAAGCTCTCTGGATATGTTTACGATTCATATGGGCTTCTTGAGAAAGATCGATGGACTGCAGAGGTTACCAAAACCAAAAAAATTGAGGATATACTCCAAAAACAAGCAGCAAAGTATGATTCTCAATCAATAAAACTCAATCGATTGATTCTTTCTGGAGCTCAATCCGATGCAATACGACAAGACACCTTTACTAAAAATGTAGGGGTGTGGACTAATCCGATAAAGCGAATTATTCCTCATTTTTATGCTGACTATCTTAAAATGCTCAAAGGACAAAATAGTGAAGATCTTCCTGTTTTGACCCATGATATGCTCATCGGAGCATTCATATTTTCCGCTGAAGAAAAACAGTTTGTCATGTTTCAACCGTCAAAAAATTCATCTAAAACAAATCGTGCTCCATCGAAGTTTTCGTTCCCAACCTTCAATCTTTCAAAAAAAGTGGCGCTCTTATTTATACTCTCATTTTTAATAACATTTGGAATTCTGTTTGGACTTGCACAGACGAATACCAATATGATTTCATTCAAAATGCCAGCTATTTCTCTTCCAAGTTTCGCCACGCCAACTCCATCACCGATCCCCGCAACTCCTACTCCGAGCGCTCCAACACCAACCCCTACCCCTCCGGTGATCAGAGAAGAGCTCAAAGTTAAAGTTTTGAATGGATCGGGAATAGTAGGAAAAGCAGGGGTGGTCAAAGACTTCTTGAAAAATGCAGGATACGAAGATATATTGACCGGAAATGCTGCGACATTCGATTATGAAACGACCGTCATTCAATTCAAGAAAGATCAGGAAGATGTTCGCGATCTTGTCTCAAAAGATATTGCGTCAGAACTAGAAGACAAAGCTATCTTTGAAACACTTGATGAAACAGAGGCCGCGGATATCGTGATAATTGTCGGAACTGATTTCAAGTAATTTTTTTATACCTTCTCGCTCCTTCTGTAATTTTATTGATATGGTATGATATTCTATCAATACATCTACAATAAATAGAATGTTCTTCAAATATTATGGACGACGAACTTAAACAAAAACTGAAACAGAAGTTTAAAGAAATTCAAACGAAGCTCAATCCTTCTGAAAAGAAAGTCGAACTTCAATCGCTTGAAGCGCGCACGTATGAACAAAACTTTTGGAATGATCACGATGCGGCAGGAGACGTGATGAAGCGAATAAATGACATTAAAAAGGAGCTTGATGATCTTGAGATGATGGAGCTCCTGCTTGACGAAGGAGATCTTGAAGAAGCAAAAAAAATAATTGACGTACTGGAAATTCAACTGTTTCTTTCAAAGCCCTATGATAAGGGCGATACCATTTTCTCGATTCATGCAGGTCAAGGAGGAACCGAGGCAATGGACTGGACCAGCATGCTCTTTCGAATGTATACACGATACTTCGAACAAAAAGGTTGGAAATGGGAAGAGGTTGATCTTGTTCCTGGCGAGGAAGCAGGAATAAAAAGCACCATTATCAATGTTCATGGATCCTATGCATACGGCCTCATGAAAGCCGAGGCTGGTGTTCATCGACTCGTGAGACAGTCGCCATTTAACTCTGACAGTTTACGCCAAACCTCATTTGCTTTGGTTGAAGTACTTCCCGTGATCAAAGATCGAGACATCGAAATCAAAGATGATGAAATCGAGTGGCAGTTTTTTCGATCAGGAGGACATGGTGGACAAAATGTAAACAAAGTATCAACTGCGGTACGACTCATACATAAGCCGTCTGGGCTCAGTGTCACCTGTCAAAAAGAGCGTTCTCAGCTTCAAAACAGAGAGATCGCATTGCAGCTTATGCGGGGGAAACTGTGGGAGATTGAAGAAAAAAGACGTGAAAGTAATATTGATACCTATAAAAAGGATACGCAAGCTTCTTGGGGAAAGCAGATTCGATCATACGTTCTTCATCCATATAAAATGATCAAAGACTTACGAACCGACTATGAAGACAACCAAGTAGAGAAGATCTTAGATGGTAATATCGATCCATTTATTCAAGCATATATCAAACAAACAAAATAGTGTACAATTTTTAATGAAACATTTACTAATTTGAGATCAAATTATGGACAAGTCAAAAAAACCTTTTTCACCACAACATTTACTACACAACTTTGACTCGAAAGCACTTACCTCAAAAAATAACTGGCCCATTGTTGCCGGTGTTATTGTTGGGGCACTTATCCTCGGTATTTTGTCAGGATTTGGCGGAAATATGCTCACGTCAAATAATTCTTCAAAGTCCACGGCCAATGGTAGCGGCGTGAATGAATCTCCTGATGACGTAGAATCGGCAGGTATTCTTGACAAAGAAACCTTCAAGGATGATGCTGAAGGAGTATTAAAAGAAGGTGGATTTGAAGGTGAAGGAAGCTTTCATCTTGAACGTCCCGGAGGAATATCTCAAAATGTATATATGACTTCAACAACGATTGATCTCTCGCGATTTCTCGATAAAAAAGTTCGCGTTTGGGGCGCAACATTTGAAGCAGAAAAAGCTGGTTGGCTCATGGATGTGGGATATATTGAAGTCATCAAATAATAAGAGCCTATTTGGAAAGTCTAGGAAGAATTATTTTTGAGGAATTTTTTCTATTACCAAGGCATGAAGAGCGATTTTAGCAGTAGCTAAATGAGCGATGAATAACGATGTTAAGAGGAAAAATAACCAAAAAGAAACTTTATAGATCTTTCCAAACAGGCTCTAAGACACTCTTCTGACTGGACATCGATTGCGTGAGTACGCTATACTATATTTATGATCTCATTTCAAAATGTATCAGTTCGATATCCTCTTGGAAATGTAGCCCTGGATAGCGTTTCATTTGATATTGAAGATGGTGAATTTGTTTACCTTGTTGGACCATCCGGTGCAGGAAAAACCTCAATTCTTCGACTACTCCTTGATGATATTCATGCATCTGAAGGGTCAATCACCGTCAATGATTTTGAAATTACCGCGCCGAAATTTAATAAAGCCACCGAGCTGCGTCAACAAATTGGGATTGTATTTCAAGATTTTAAAATACTTCCTGAATCAAATGTCTTTGAGAATATTGCACTCAGCATGTTGGTAAAAGGATTTCAAAAAGCGCGCATTGCAAAAGAGGTTGAAGAAGCCCTGCACCTCACCGGAATTGAAGATAAAAAATATCTATTTCCCGCACAACTTTCTGCGGGAGAGTTGCAAAGAGTCGCCATTGCACGAGCTGTTGTTGGTGATCGAGATATCATCCTTGCCGACGAACCCACCGGAAATCTAGATCCAAAAACGACCTGGGAAGTCATGAAAATATTTAAAAAACTCGAAAAGAAAAAGACCGTGCTTTTTGCGACACACAATGCCGATATCGTAAATAGCATGAAACGTCGCGTTATTATTCTCAAAAATGGCAAGCTTATCAAAGATAAAAAGAATGGAGGATACGAGCTATGAACGAAATCATAAATTCATTACGACGTACTCCCTACCAAACATTTGCAGCACTTTCTGTATTATTTTTTACGTTGCTACTCTCTGGATTGTTGTTTATTTCCCTCACCTTTCTTCAAGGGCTCTTAAATTATGTTGAGACGCGACCACGGGTGATTGTATACTTTCAGGTTAAAGCCGAAGAGGAACAAATTGCTGCGGTCAAAGAGAAAATCAAAAACACCAATAAAACATCTGAAATAAAATTTGTATCAAAGGAAGAAGCGTACGAAATTTACAAAGAATTTACTCAAAATGATCCACTGCTTTTAGAAATGACTTCATCAGAAATTCTCCCCGCCTCGCTTGAAATAGATGCGACCAAACCCGAATATTTGCCAGAGCTTGCAGAAATGCTCAAAAATCAACCCGGGGTAGATGAGGTTCAATATCAAAAAGATATTATTGACAATCTGCTGAGTCTTACCTCAAAAGTACGGAAAACAACCGCAGTCTTTTTTGGATATCTGATGTTCATGTCAATCATTGTTCTGACCACAACCTTGTCATTTAAAATTGCGTTAAAACGAGAAGAAATTGGCATTCTCAAGCTTCTTGGAGCAAGTAATATGTATATTCGAAAACCGTTTATTGGAGAAAGTATATTTTTGGGAGTTCTTGCTACCGCACTTTCAAACATTATTTTGATTGGAACATTGATTTCGATGAACTCGTTTTTACATGAGTATTTTGCTGGAATTCCAAATCTCATGACCACTTTGGCAGGCGTTCCGCTTCAAGTATGGCCATTCAATCTCACCTTTGCAATAGCCACTCTTGCAGTTACGGCAATCTTTAGCCTCTTCATCACCCTGATCTCAAGCTTTACTGCAACAAACAGATATTTGTAATTCTGGCGGTGTTCAGCTTTCTCAAATACTTGCGACTTATGTATCTCATCAATTACAATGGAGAAACTATGAAAAAAGCCATATCGTTATTCATTCTTCTCCTCATTGTTGGAATAATCACTTCCCTCAGATCTCCCTATCTATCTGCACAAACTCCCGATGCAAGTAATGCAGAGACTACATCGACTGATGATGCGCAAAAATCCGAGCTGCAAAACAAAATTGCAGAATATGAAAAAAAACTTACCGAAGTGCGCGCGCAAAAAAATACGCTTGCTGCACAGATCGATTATATGGATACACAGATGTATATCGCTCAACTGCGAATGGATGAAACGGAGCAAAAAATCAAAAATTCTGAAAAGGAAATAAATGTTTTGGGGGTAAGGATCGTAAGCCTCGACACATCGCTTGACAAGCTTTCAAAACAGCTTTTAGAGCGAATCGTCGCGGGATACAAGAATCGCGATGTCACGCTCGTAGATATTCTTCTCGACAGCAACAACACATCAAAGCTCGTAAACAGATTGAAATACTATGATCTGGCACGAAGCAGAAATCAAAAATCTCTTCTGCAAGTGCAGGAAGCAAAATCAAACTTTGTCGAGCAAAAAGATCTGCGAGAAAAAAAAGTAGAACAACTTGATGAACTCCAAACAATACTGCAGCAACAAAAAGTCGCACTCGATCAACAAAAGGATCAAAAGCAAAAAATACTTGCCGATACTCAAAATAGCGAGTCTGTATATCAAAGCCTGTTACAACAAGCAAAGGCTGAATATGCAGCTATTCAACAGATTACCTCTGGAGGAGGCACCGAAACTGAAATGAGAAGTGTCGCAAAAGGTGAAACAATAGCATCGGTTATTCCTGGTAAGTCTTGTAATTCAAATGGATCTCATCTTCACTTCATTGTTAAAGAAGGAGCGTCAGTGGTAAATCCATTTAGTAAACTCAGGCCAGTTGATTATGTAAATGATTCAAATGGAGATGCCTTTGACCCTTCTGGTTCGTGGGATTGGCCACTTCCACCTTCCATCGTCATGCACCAAGGATATGGAAACACGTGGTTTGTACGCACGTATGGATGGTATCCCGCTCATAATGGCATTGACATAACGGGATCTTCAAAATCCGTATCAGCAGTTTCTGACGGAATTCTTTTCAAAGGAAATTATAGTGGATTTAATGGTTGTGCTCTTTCCTATGTTCGACTTCAACATAAAGACTCAAATATAAGCACTCTCTATTTACACGTATATCCACAGTAACCTCTTTTATAATAAATACGATGTATGTACATACTTATCATATTCGTGTAAACTATTTCTGTGAACTCCTTTTTAGTAGGATTCATCATCGCTTCTCTCATCTTCCTCATTTCTTTAACGTCACAAGCATTTGCGCAAGTATCTCCTGAAGTTGTAATAAATGAATTTGCCATTGAACCCGAACAAACAGCAGAACTTTTAAATACATCAAATGAAATTATCGATATTTCTGGTTGGTATATTGATGATAATGGTGGAACAACATATATTGTTATTCCTATCAATACTTTCCTCTATCCTCATTCTTGCGTTGTCATTCAAAAAAACTTCAATCTGAATAAATCATCAGCCGATATGATTCGACTATTCAATAGCACTTTTCCACCGACTGACCCCCTGTCTGAACTCGTTGATTTCTATGAGTACCGAACAAGCCCTGGAAACGAAATCTCGTTTCAACGAAATCCTGATGGCACTGACGTATGGGATGTTGCTCGATCGTCGTTTGGCTTACTTAACGAATCAGGAAAGAGCTGTCAAATGCTACCGACTGAGACTCCGACACCAAAGGAAATGCCTACCAACACACCTACTCATTCCCCCACAATTTATCCTGCTGCAACGACAGCTCAGTCGATATCTCCAACTCCAAAGTTATATGACAATATCTATATCAGTGAGGTTATGGTCGCTCCTGAATCGGGAAAAAAAGAGTGGGTCGAACTTTACAATGATAATGACTTTGAGGTAAATCTTTCTGGTTGGTATATTGATGACATTGAAAATGCGGGAGCTTCACCAAAAATTATTTCAATAATCATCGATGCTCATGGGTATGGAGTTATAGAGATGTTATCTGCACTGTTTAATAATTCTGGTGATTCAGTGAGACTCTTGGATTTTGAAGAACGCGAACACGATCGTTTTTCTTATGATCATTCTGAAAAAGATACCAGTTGGGGATGGTCAAAATTCAAGAGTGACACATTCTGTCTCCAACTGCCCTCTCAAAATGAGAAAAATTCTGAATGTATTCCTGATCAAGTATCATCACCAGCCACTTTAAATAGTGCTGAAGATTATCAAAACAGTGTATACTCAACAACTTCTCCGACTTTAATACAAACGAACCAACAATCATTACAGAGTACTTTATATAAAACATATTCCGTTCCGGTCTCACCACCAATTATTACTCTGCAATGGGAAAAAGTTGACCAGCAAGTTCAAGCGATATCTTCAACTAATAATTTTCCTCAACAAAATACATTTGACTTTTCGTATCTTGCAATGGGATACTCTCTCCTTTCCATTGGTTCTTTGGTTTTAAAAATGATATATTCAAACTAATCTTATGAAGAAATGTATATTCTATTGGCTTCCCCCGATTGTGTGGATGGGGCTCATATTTTCAATGTCATCACGCCAAAGCATTGGCGTTTCAGAAGAGTTTATCGTCAATTTTATCGTTTTTAAATTTTTACATATTGTCGAGTATGCTTTTCTCTATTTTCTCTTTTTACGAGCTTTTCGAATGTATCTTTCAAAAAATTCAAAACGGGCTTATTTGTTTGCCGCGATTGCGGCCATATTATTTGCCATAAGCGACGAGCTCCATCAAATATTTGTCCCCACGCGACAAGGATCGCCACGAGATATTGGCATCGATGCCCTAGGAATTGGATTATGTTTTATGTATACTAAAAGCAACCTCGAAAAGTTGAAAATGTTTCTATGAACCATATTAAAAACGCCTTCCATCATTTGTTTCTTCCAAAACATACCAATAATTTTAGAGCCAAAATACTCCATCACGATTTTCTGACAGTTTATTTGGTATTTGCGCTTGTTTTGACTGTTGGAATAACACATTTACAAAATACATCGGGGTCAATTCTCGGATACGCAACAGATATTTCAACTTCCAAACTATTAGAGCTTACCAATGTGGAACGTGCACAGAACAATTTACCCGCACTTACCCGAAATGAAAAACTTGAAAAAGCGGCACAAGCCAAGGCACAAGATATGTTTGAAAAAAACTATTGGTCACATTATGGTCCATCAGGTGAAACGCCTTGGGAATTTATTCTTGCATCAGGGTATCAATATGAGTATGCGGGAGAAAATCTCGCAAAAAACTTTTTGTTCAGTGATGGAGTTGTACAAGCGTGGATGGACTCCGAAACACATAGGGAAAATTTATTGCGACCAGAATATACCGATGTTGGATTTGCAGTAGTCAACGGGGTGATAAATGACGAAGAGACAACACTCGTCGTCCAGGAATTTGGGAAGCCATTGTATTCTACCTCAAAAGTCGAGTCAAACGCTCCACAAGAACAACCAGTGACTGCAACAGACCAAATCGTCGAAAATATTCCCAATCCATTGGTGCTTGCAGATTCGGCTAATGCCCCTTTTTATGCGTCATATCTCAATATTAATCTTCTGTTTTTCAGCGTTCTCATATTAGCACTCATCCTTGACTTTTATTTTGCTTCAAAGCTCAATCTCATTCATATCAAAGGGAAAAATCTCATTCATATCTTGTTTATCGGATTTGTGATGATTGGAACATTCATCGTTATAAATGGCTCTATTCTCTAAATTCATGGAACTCTTTAAACACATCAAAAAAGAAGTTAAAAAACATCCATTTGACTATCTGCTTTTTGTGACCATTGGCGTTTTCTTTATTCTTGCGCTCAGCATATTCCAGGGAGAACGACTTCTTGAATTTATCATTCTCCTTGCATTTGTTACGTTTTATATAATCTGGGGCATCTACCATCACATCATCGAAAATACGATTCATCTGAAAGTTGTGTTAGAATATGTCCTCATAGGGTTTACATTGCTTTTTTTGCTCAAAATATTTATCCTTCCCTAAAAATATATGAAAGGTATCATACTTGCCGGCGGTCGGGCAACACGACTCCGCCCACTTACAAAAATTACGTCAAAACAGCTACTTCCGGTTTATGACAAGCCAATGATATATTATCCCATTGAAACCCTCACTACGGCAGGGATCAAGGATATTCTCATTATTGTTGCGCCAGAATACGCAGGGCAATTTTTGAATTTACTGGGAACAGGATCTGAATTTGGTGCAAAATTTACGTATGAAATTCAAGAAGAACCACGGGGACTTCCTGATGCTTTTATTCTTGGCGAACAATTCATAGGAAATGATGCCGTGACTCTCATTCTTGGAGATAATATTTTTGACCATAATTTTTCAGAGTCGATTCAGAATTTTCAAAAGGGCGGAAGCGTGTTTGCAAAAGAAGTACCCGATCCTGAAAGATATGGCGTCATTGATTTTGATGAAAAAAACAATGTAATGTCCATTGTCGAAAAGCCCGAAAACCCAAAAAGTAACTTCGCCATGGTAGGTATCTATATTCTTGATAATCGTGCTACTGCATTTGCAAAGAACATCTCACCATCTGAGCGTGGTGAACTTGAGATCCCTGATGTGATTAATCAATACAAAGATTGTGGAGAACTTAAAGTGAAGGTGATCGATGGTTCTTGGCATGACGCAGGTACATTTGACAGTCTCCTTGAAGCAAATAACTATTGGGCCCAGAAAAACAAAAAGATAAAATAGTATTACATTTTTGATATACTGATTGGTACGACTCTTTAATTTTTTTTTATTATGGACACTATTCAAATTCTTCTTCTTATTGTTCTTGTTATTTCAACCATTTTTCTGACGGTTGTTGGCATTCAACTTGCGCTCGTTTTATTTGAACTCAGAAGAGTCCTCAAAAATGTTAATAAAATTGTCAAAGGATTTGACACCATCGGCATGGGTCTGAAGCATGGGATCGGTGAAGCTACTGGATTTATAAATGGATTTAAAACTGTTCTCAAGGTGATAGATCTTTACAAAGATAAAAAAAATGAAAAATCAAAAAAATGATTCTCACAATTTTTGGTCTGGATATGCACTTGGAATGCTCGGCGGATCATTACTCGTATATGCCTTTGCAACAAAAAAAGGAAGAGATACCATTGTAAAAATTCTCAAACATACCGACACAGTTGAAAACAACATTGAAGATATCCTCAGCCTTATTCAGAATAAACTTTCGTCCCCTGAAAAAGAAGGAGAATAATGCATCAATCAAATATAATTGACTTTTCAGCAATCATATAGTATATTTATCAGATTCCCCTGAATATCTAGGGATTTTTTTTATTTGTTAAAAACTTCACCACAATCATCGCAATGGCATCAAAATCAATTTCTCAAACCGATTCGAAAAAAATTCTTCTTGGTACCGAAGAAAAATTTATGAAAGATTTTGACCTGATCGCGGTACAAAAGGATTCTTGGAAACGATTTCTCGACGTAGAACTCAAAGAAACGGTTCAAGAATTTTTCCCAATTGAAGACTATACAGGGAAAAAACTTACCCTTCATTTTGAAGATTTGATATTTGGAGAATCACAACACGATCTCAGTCTCTGCCTGCGAAAAAAACTCACTTACGATCGACCTATCTACTTACGGCTTACTATTGAAAACAAAAAAACGGGACAGAAAAAAACTCAGGATGTTTACTTTTTCAATCTTCCCGTAATGACTGATCGTGGAACGTTTATCGTAAATGGCATTGAGCGGGCTATTATAAGTCAAATAGCACGATCTCCCGGAATGTACTTTACTGCAGAAATTGACAAAAATACTGGTATCACTCTTTACAATTCTGAAATTAGACCATATATCGGATCATGGATTGATGTAGGGATAAATAAATACGGCATTATCGAAATTAAGATAAACAAACGAAGAAAAATGATCGCGTCGGTCTTTCTTAAACTCTTTGACGGAGAAACAAATACCGAACTCATGAGTCATTTTAGCGATATGGACCCAGATCTTGTGGAAAAATATATTGCTCCAACATTCAAAAAAGACAAAACCTCAACAAAGGATGAAGCGGTTCTTGAATTCTATCGAAAAGTAAAACCAGGAGAGCCACTCGTTCTTGAAAATGCATATAAAACACTGAATACTTTATTTTTTGATCCAAAAAGATATTCAATGAGTCGTATTGGAAGATATAAGATCAATAAAAAGCTGGGAGTTAAAATTCCCAATACTCCTGAAAATTATCTGCTTCAGAAAGAAGACATCATTCAAGGACTCAAATATTTAGTAAATCTTACGAAAGGTCAAGGAAATTTTGACGATATTGATCATTTGGGAAATAGACGGCTCCGAACTGTTGGAGAGCTTATTGGAATGTATGGAATTCGCGCTGGCATGATTCGCGTTGAAAAAGAAGTAAAAGAGCGAATGAGCTTGATCACAAGCGATGTCAATCCAACACCTTCTCAAGTACTTAATAACAAGCCATTAATTGCAACAATCAATATCTTTTATAAGACGAATCAACTTTCAACAATTGTTGATCAAACAAATCCTTTGTCTGAACTTGACAATCTGCGAAGAATTACCGTCGGTGGCCCGGGAGGAATTGAAAAACAACGTGCGTCATTCTCGATCCGCGATATCTCATCATCACAATATGGAAGAATTGATCCTATCCGTTCACCAGAAGGACCAAATATCGGCGTGGTGACATATATGGCTATGTATGGAAGAGTAAATGATTTTGGATTTCTCGAAGCACCATATAAACGAATAATAAAAGAGAAAAAAGGAAACAAAACACTAATAAAAATTTCAGATAAAGTAGATTATCTTCAAGCCGATGATGAAGAACAGTATTATATTACTTCTTCTCAGGTCACGACAGACGATAAAGGGCATATTACAGACTCACATGTCGTTGCACGTCACCATGGCGAAGTAATAGAAGTTCCCGTAGAGCAGATTGATTATATTGATGTAAGTCCTCGATCAGCAATCGGACTTTCTGCCGCTATGATTCCATTCTTACAGAATGATGATGCAAGCCGTGCACTTATGGGAAGCCATATGCAATGTCAGGCAGTACCTCTTATTCGACCTCAAGCTCCTCGAGTCGGTACGGGAATGGAAGAAATTGTGTCTGCTGAACTCGGGCGAACAATTGTTGCTCCAGAAGACGGAGAGATTGAGTATGTCGATGGTAAGAGGGTTGTTTTCAAAGGCAAATCGGGTAAAAAATCAGAATATAATCTCAATAGATTCGAACGAACAAACAAAAATGTTGTTTTTGATCAAAAACCTCGTGTTGGCGCAAAGCAAAAAATGAAAAAGGGTGAACTTATTGTCGATGGACCAGCATCAGAAAATGGACAGCTCGGCCTTGGACAAAACTTAGTCATTGCATACACTTCTCTTGAAGGACTCGGATATGAAGATGGATTCGTAATATCAGAAAAACTTCTGAAAGAAGATATATTTACCTCAATAACCAGTGAAGAATTTGTCGCCGATGTCGTAGATACAAAACTCGGACAAGAAGAATTGACACGTGATCTTCCCAATGTTCGTGAAGAAATTTTACAAAACCTCGACAATGAAGGGTTTGTTGTCAATGGAACACAAGTAAAAGGCGGCGATATATTGATAGGAAAAGTCGCGCCAAAAGGAGAACGGGAACTTACTGCTGAAGAAAGACTTCTTCGTGCAATTTTTGGAGAGAAAGCAAAAGATGTCAAAGACACTTCTTTGCGCATGCCATATGGAGATCGCGGAACGGTCGTAAATATTGATACTATTGATTCTAAAAAAGATCCAAATGAACTCGAACCAAGCATTTTAAAACGAATTTTAGTTCATACTGCTCAACTACGAAAAGTGACCGTTGGAGACAAACTTGCAGGACGTCATGGTAACAAAGGAGTTATTTCACGAATACTTCCTGAGTATGATATGCCATACCTCGAAGATGGAACGCCAGTTGACGTCATTATTTCTCCACTTTCTATCTTAGCCCGTATGAATCTTGGACAATTGTTTGAGACCATACTTGGATGGATTGCTCAAGAAAATGACAGTTATATATCCGTACCTGTTTTTGAAAAAATAAAAGAAGATTATATTTTTGGAGAAATGGAAAAACTTGGACTTCCAACTGATGGTAAGCGAACGCTTTACGATGGTAAAACGGGTAAAGCATTTGAACGACCAGTACTTGTTGGAATTGGATACATCCTAAAGCTTATTCACATGATTGAGGATAAATTTCATGCTCGATCCGTTGGACCATACTCATTGGTGACTCAACAACCACTTGGTGGAAAATCACAAATGGGAGGACAGCGATTTGGAGAGATGGAAGTGTGGGCACTTGAAGCACATCGTGTCCCCCACACCCTTCAAGAAATGCTTACCATCAAAAGTGATGATGTCCGCGGTCGACAAAAATCCTTCGAAGCAATTATTAAAGGATTGGATATTCCGCAATCAAGCGTGCCTGAGTCATTCAATGTACTCGTAAAAGAACTCAATGCACTCGGATTATCAATTGATTATATTTCTTAAACTTTACAGATATGGACGATACTCAAATGCTCGACTTTTCGGGACTGAAAATCAGACTTGCATCACCTGCAGATATTCTCGGATGGTCTCATGGAGAAATAACAAAACCAGAAACGATTAATTACCGAACGTTTCGTCCAGAAAAGGATGGTCTTTTTGATGAGCGGATTTTTGGACCAACAAAAGATTACGAATGTTACTGTGGAAAATATAAACGAATTCGATATAAGGGAATTGTGTGCGATCGCTGCGGAGTAGAAGTCACTTCTTCTGTTGTCCGTCGAGAACGCATGGGTCATATTAAACTTGCCACACCCATTGCGCATATTTGGTATTTTAAAGGGGCTTCTTCTCCCTTAAGTATTATCTTAAATATTCCAACACAAACATTAGAAAGAATTGTCTACTATGCTCTATTTTTGGTGACAGATGTAGACACTGAGAGGCAACAAGTTGTTGTTCAAGAACTTGAAAAACTTCGAGATATTGAAGTTGCAAAACAAGAAGAGTGGTATGAGAATGAGAAGGAAAAACTGAAAAAGACGTATGATAAAGAGCAGAAATCTCTCGAAAAGAAAATTCCAAATGTAGAACAACGAGAAATTACTATGCAGGAACTCGACCTCAAAGAAAGAGGTTCATTTCGAAAACTTTCAGATCGATTTGTCGATCGAAAATCAAAATATATTGCAATGTATGATCGATTGATAAAAGTGGTAAAAAGCTTATCCCCAATGGATACCTTTGAAGAAGAAGATTATCTCTTTTTGAAAGATTATGAACTACATGATTTTGTAGAAGTTGGAATGGGTGCAGAAGTTCTCCAAGAACTTTTGTCTCAGCAAAATTTGAAAGAACTTATCTCTGAAACCATGAGTGATCTTTCAAAAACACGCGGAGAAAAACGAAGTAAATTACTCAAAAAAGTACGAATTCTTGAATCATTTATCAGAAGCAAAATTTCACCAGAATGGATGATGATCTCAGTTTTGCCGGTTATCCCCCCAGATCTTCGACCAGTAGTCCAACTTCCGGGAGGAAAATTTGCAACCTCAGATTTGAATGATCTCTATCGACGCGTCATTAATAGAAATATCAGATTAAATCAATTAATTGAACTTGGAGCTCCAGAAATCATTTTAAGAAATGAAAAACGAATGCTTCAGGAGTCTGTAGACTCGCTTCTTGATCTTCAAAAATCACGAGGAAGAGCTCAAACACGAAGATCATCAAAAGTTCTCAAGTCTTTATCTGATGTTCTTAAGGGAAAGCAAGGACGATTCAGGCAGAATCTTCTTGGAAAACGCGTTGACTATTCCGGTCGATCAACCATTATCGTCGGACCAGATTTGCGTATTGATCAATGCGGAATTCCAAAAGAAATGGCACTTGAACTTTTCAAACCATATCTTTTACATGAAATTATTATCCGTGGACTTGCACCAAATATAAAGAGCGCAAAAAATTACCTTGAAGAAAGAACTCCTGAAATTTACGATATTCTAGAACAAATAACAAAAGATCATCCTGTTCTTTTGAATCGTGCACCAACTCTGCACAAACTTTCAATTCTTGGATTTTATCCCGTCTTGACTGATGATAATGCTATTAAACTTCATCCAACCGTCTGTTCCGGATATAATGCAGATTTCGACGGAGATGCTATGGGAGTATTTGTCCCATTATCTGAAAAAGCAATTGAAGAGGTCAAAACTCGAATGTTGCCCTATCAAAATCTCCTGAAACCCGCCGATGGTTCACCAATCGTGATTCCAAACAAAGAAATGGCACTTGGTGTATATTATCTGACAACCATTGATAAACATGCTGAGCAAGACGTACAAAAAATGAAGATTTTTTCAAATCCCGACGAAGCACTCAAAAACTATTATCTTGATAAGGTGACACTGCGACAACCTGTTCACGTCCATATTGAGGGAAAGACCATTGTTTCTTCTGTTGGTCGTATTATGTTTAATGAAACGCTTCCCGATGTGATTGAATATGTTAATGAAGATGTTACTGCCGGCGGGATAAAAGATCTTATTGTTACCTCAATGAAACATCTTACTCAAGAAGAAGTTGGACAGATAATTGACAAAATAAAAACGCTTGGATTTTGGGGAGCAACAATGTCTTGTGGACTTTCTGTTTCAATTTTTGACTGCAAAATCATTGCCGATAAAAATGAAATCATTCATAAAGCCGAAGGTGAAGTTGCAGGAATTCAAGAAAATTTCAATCAAGGACTCCTCACATTAGATGAGAAAAAACGAATTAC
Source organism: Candidatus Roizmanbacteria bacterium CG_4_10_14_0_2_um_filter_39_13 (assembly GCA_002792315.1). Lineage (GTDB taxonomy): Bacteria > Patescibacteriota > Microgenomatia > UBA1406 > GWC2-37-13 > UBA1450. The sequence continues at coordinate 23,309 of PFOB01000005.1, forward strand.
AAATAAACTTTGGATTGATGTAACTGAAGATCTTGCTGACAAAACGTGGAATGAAATCGATGATGAAAATCCCGTAAAGATCATCATTCGATCAGGAGGAGCACGTGCTTCTCGAGAACAGCTTAAACAACTTTCAGCAATGAAGGGTTTGGTTGTTGATCCAATGGGTAAAATTATCGAAGTTCCAACAAAATCAAATTATCGAGAAGGTCTCAATATCTTTGAATATGTCATTTCAGCACGCGGTGCTCGAAAAGGACTTACCGATTCAGCCTTGAAAACAGCTGATGCAGGATATTTGACACGAAGACTTCATGATGTAGCGCACGATATGATCATCAGAGAAGAAGATTGTGAGACGGACAAAGGTCTTGAAATCACAACTCAAGGAGAACGTGGAGACAAGTTACTTCTTCGAATTGAAGGTAGATACTCTGCAGAACCTATCAAAAAGGGAAGTAAAACTCTGATTGAAAAAGGAACTATGCTTCGAGCTGAAGCGCAAAAAATTATTTCTGAAAACAATATCGACCATGTTACCGTCCGATCTCCCCTCTTTTGTCGATCAAAAATTGGCATTTGTCAAAAATGCTATGGAATTGATCTTTCAACACAGGATCTTGTCGAGGTTGGTGTACCAGCAGGTGTTATTGCCGCTCAATCTATTGGAGAGCCTGGTACGCAACTTACTATGCGTGTCCGCCATTTCGGAGGAATCGTCATCTCAGATGTGACACAAGGACTCCCCCGTGTAGAAGAACTTTTTGAAACGCGAAATCCAAAAGTAGTATCACCAATCACTGAAGTTGCCGGAAAGGTTTCTATAACTGAAGATACTGAACGAGATATGTTTAATGTCACGGTAACCCCAACAAACACTCAAGAAGACCCTGCTGAATTTTCAATTCCAACGACTCAGAAACTGAAAGTTGCAGATGGCGATATGATCCCATCTGGCACACAGCTTTCTGAAGGATATTTGAATATTCGAGATATTTTGAGCATCAAAGGTTTACATTTTGCACAGCAATATCTTTTGAATGAAGTACAAGATGTGTATGAATCACAAGGAATCGCAATTCACGACAAACATTTCGAAGTTATCATTCGCAAAATGAGTGATAAGGTCGCAATCGAAGATGAAGGTGACACCGCGTTTACCAAGAATCAGGTTGTGTCTCGTGTTCGATTTGATGAAGAAAATAAAAAGACTCTAGCAATTGGTGGAAAACCAGCTGTTGGAAAAGTCACCATATTCGGGATTACACGTGCGTCAATCTATACAGACTCATGGCTCTCAGCTGCATCATTTGAGCAGACAACCAGCGTTTTGAGCAAGGCCGCAATTCAAGGACAAGTAGACAACTTGCTGGGTTTGAAAGAGAATGTTATAATTGGACGTTTAATTCCGGTCACCAAAGATCTTATAGATAAATATTATTTACAGTTTACAAAGCAATATGCCAACGATCAACCAACTAGTGAGGAAGGGTCGGTCACAGAAGACGAACAAGTCGAGAGCGAAAGCACTGAAGAGCAACTTTAATGCCGTCAAGCGTCGATACGTCGAGACCAAAAGCCCAATGAAGAGAGGAGTATGTACTATAGTGCGTACTATGACTCCAAAAAAACCTAACTCAGCACTCAGAAAAGTAGCAAGAGTACGACTTTCAAATCGTATGGAAATTACTGCGTACATTCCTGGGGAGGGACACAATTTGGCAGAGCATTCAATTGTGCTTGTTCAAGGAGGACGCGTCAAAGATCTTCCTGGTGTTAAGTACCACATCGTGAGAAATAAGTTTGATACAAGTGGCGTGGATGCTCGAAAAACATCTCGCTCAAAATACGGTACCAAGAGGCCAAAAAAAGCTAAATAATAAATTAACATTGAAAAATAATAATGCCAAGACATCAATATAAACGACAAACAGCAAGTCCTGATTCGGTGTATAAAAGTTTTGAGGTTGCAAAGCTCATAAACTACATCATGAAAGATGGGAAAAAAACCGTTGCTGAACAGCTCGTCTATTCTATGCTTGAAAATATCAAAAAAGAAGACAATGATCCATTAGTAACATTAAGTAAAGCAATTTCTAATGTTACCCCTGATAAAGAAGTACGACCGCGAAGACTTGGGGGCGCATCATATCTTGTCCCAACAGATATACGTGAAGATAGAAAAATTTATCTTGCACTTAACTGGATTATCGAAGCAGCGCAAGCTCGATCAAATAAAGAGTTCCACTCTTTTGATTTAAAACTTGCTGAAGAAATCAAGGAAGCTGCAAAACGACAAGGCCCTGCATTTGCAAAACGACAACAAACAGAAAAATTGGCTGCGCAAAACAAAGCCTTTTCTCATCTAAAATGGTAAAATAAATTTTACCGAAGAATTCTCTTTGCATAATTATTCTTTGATCCACTCACTCTAATGTTTGTGGTTCTCAAAATTAATACGTGCTTTGAGATTAATTTCAACAATTAGGATTTAGTAATTCATTCATACTATGGCCCCTCAAAATACCATCACTTCAAAAAATCGCAATGTCACTCAGGATAAGATCCGAAATGTCGGCATTATCGCACATATTGATTCTGGCAAAACAACCACAACTGAGCGTATTCTATTTTATACAGGGCGAAGCTACAAAATTGGCGATATTGATGAAGGAAGTACTCAGATGGATTGGATGGAGCAAGAAAAAGAACGAGGAATTACCATTGTTTCTGCAGCAACCACAACCTTTTGGAAAGGAATGCGCATCAATATCATTGATACTCCGGGCCATGTTGATTTTACGGCTGAAGTTGAGCGCTCTCTTCGTGTTCTTGATGGAGGAGTCGTTGTCTTTGATGCTGAAGAAGGCGTACAATCTCAATCAGAAACAGTGTGGCGACAAGCAGACAAATATAAAGTACCGCGACTAACATTCATTAATAAAATGGACAAGCTTGGTGCAAATTTTGAAGGTACAGTAAAAGAAATTGAAGACAGACTAGGCGCGACGCCAATCATCATGGTTTATCCTATTGGAAAAGAAGACACGTTCAAAGGAGTTGTTGATCTTCTTACCATGAAGGCATTAGTTTGGGGTAAGGATGAATCAGGAATTGAATTTGATGTTTTCGATGAGATTCCTGAGGAAGTACTAGGCAAAGCAAAAAAATTTCGTGCACGAATGATCGAACAAATCGCAGAGACAGATGATGCACTCCTTGAAAAATATCTCAATGGAGAAGAACTTGAAGTTGATGAGATGAAAGCAGCGCTGAGAAAAGCAGTTATTGGATACAAGATAATTCCCGTTTACGCTGGTACATCATTAAGAAATAAAGGAGTTCAGCCACTTCTTGATGCAATCAATGATTATCTTCCATCGCCGAAAGATCTCAAAGAAGTAAAAGGATTAAATCCTGACACAGGAGAAGAAGTTATTCGACAACTTGAGCCAAACGAAAAATTTTCAGCCCTCTCCTTTAAAATTCAACTTGATCCACACGTTGGAAAACTTACCTATACACGAATTTATTCTGGAACTCTCAAATCAGGATCATATGCCTACAATGTAAATAGTGGCAAAAAAGAACGAGTCAGTCGCATCCTTCTCATGCATGCAAATCAACGAGAAGAAATTGACGAAGCATATTCGGGAGAAATTGTCGCACTTGTTGGACCAAAAGAGTCTAAAACGGGGGATACCTTAGCTGACGAAGATCATCCTATTCAACTTGAACAAATTACATTTCCTGATCCAGTCATCTCTCTTGCCATTGAGCCGAAAACAAAATCTGATCAAGAAAAACTTTCGTATGCACTTCAGCGACTTTCTGACGAAGATCCAACATTTCGCGTCAAAGTTGATCATGAAACAAATCAGACAATCATGGCGGGAATGGGAGAACTTCATCTTGAAATTTTGGTTGACCGCATGAAACGAGAAATGGGAGTTGATGCAAATATTGGCAAACCACAAGTTGCATACAAAGAAACCATAACAAAGAGTGTTGAAGCAGAAGGTAAATACATCAAACAAACCGGAGGACATGGACAGTATGGACACTGTATGATTCGACTTGAGCCATTGGGACGAGGAGAAGGTTTTATTTTTGAAAACAAAATTAAAGGAGGAACAATTCCTTCTGAGTTTATCTCATCGGTAGAAAAAGGTGTGATTCAAGCACTTGAAAAGGGTGTACTCCTTGGATTTCCCGTAACTGATCTCAAGATTCAACTCTATGATGGATCCTATCACGATATCGACTCATCAGATATTGCGTTCCAAATTGCTGGAACTATGGCCGTTCAAAATGGAGTGAAAAGTGCAGGCATGACGCTTCTTGAACCAATTATGAAGCTTGAAGTGACTGTTCCTGATAATTTTATGGGTACCGCAATTGGAGATATTTCAAGCAGACGGGGAAAAGTTCTTGGAACTGAAAACCGAAACAAAGTCACTATAATCAAAGCATACGCTCCACTTGCAGAGCTTTCTGGTTATGCAACCGTTCTTCGATCTCTGACTGAAGGACGAGGGGTATTTTACATGGAACCATCTCACTACGAAGAGGTGCCAAAAAATGTCATTGCGGGCATGCAAACTAAATAATCACCGTTGCAATCAAATATTCATATGAGTAGGATAGACATGTTATTTGATCTCATACCATGAAAACGCTTATTTTTTCGGATTCGCATCTCACGCAACAATTTGAAGAAAATAAATTCAAATATCTTCATCATATAATATCTTCCTCCGATCAGGTGATTATTAATGGTGATTTTTGGGATGGATTCATTATTTCTTTTGACCAATTTTTTAACTCAAAATGGAACAAACTATTTCCACTTCTCAAGAAAAAAAAGACAATTTATATTTTCGGCAATCACGATTCTCAAAGACTGAACGATCTTGATCGAATCAAACATTTTTCTGATATACAATCGATGTCACATACGTTTATTGAAGAAGGGAAGATATTTACCATAGAACATGGTCAGCGATACTTTCCAACAGAATTAAATAATATTAATGCAAATTCTCCCTATTTTCGAAGGATCTCAAAGTTTGTAAAGTTCACAGAAAGAATTATCGCTCACATTTCAGGAGATACCTATCAAAAGCTTCTCATAAAGAATAATAGAAAACTGAAAAAACATCTTCCCAACAAATCAGACCATTCATATTTCATTTTTGGTCATACCCATAGTCCCGAAGTTGATTGGTCACTAAACTTCATTAACTCAGGTATTATGTGTCATGGGTTAGCGCAATACGTATTAATAAAAGATGGAAATATTGAGATAATCAAGGATAGATATGACCGTTAGGATACTAATTAATTATGGCAAATAAAGAATCAAGCAAATTCCTTGGGATTATTGAAAAAGAATCCATTAAAAAAGTCGCAAAATATGGACTTATTGCGATTGGTTTACTGGGGATAATTTCACTTTTATAAGGGCTTTGTATATCGGACAGTTTTTGTGATCGTGTTTTTTTGCCGGACAATATTGCCTGCCGTATGCCACCATCCTCATCGTATATTCTACCCATTCGCGGCGAGGAAGCGATTTCATCAGATCTTTTTCGATCTTATCTGGGTTCTGTTCACTGGTAAGTCCGTAGAGATTGCTCAATCTTCGCACATGGGTGTCAACTGCCACCCCCTCCACAACCCCATATTTATACCCCAAAACGACGTTTGCCGTCTTTCGCGCAACACCAGGTAGTTCAAGCATTTCATTCATCGTCTTTGGCACTTTGTCGCCATACGAGTCGTGAATAATTTTAGCAGTTGCCAAAATATTTTTTGCTTTATTTCGATAAAATCCGGCTGATCGAACATCTTGTTCAAACTCACTTTGGGTTGCATTGATATAGTCCTCTACTGTTTTATATTTTTGAAACAAATCTTTGGTAACAATATTCACCCGCGCATCAGTACATTGCGCAGATAAAATTACTGCTACTAAAAATTCAAATGTATTTGAAGAATTTAATGACGGCCGTATCGATGGGTAAAGTTTTTTCAGTGTCTTGACAATGATTGTTGCTCTTTTTTTCCTGATGTTTTTCAATGTCATAGCACTATTGAAGTAATAATTTTATTTTTTTATTGAATAATAATTCAATTTTTGATCAATCATTTGTTCACTCAACAATTCATCTAAAATGTCATCCAAAATAGTTTGTTCAACTGAAAGGATGTCGAGAAACAAATCTTGTTGAATTGTACCATGAGAGAGTAGTGCTTTGAGAATCTTCCCCCGAATCTGTCTTCGAGAGCCTTCGAACTTCGATTGTCTTATATAATGTTTGCTTTTTCTATTGGGATTTATTACTTCCTTTGCAAGCCACGACCCATAATCCATCAATGCATAATACCATTCACGAGGATTATTTTTATCTATTAATTGATCGACATAGGGAATAATATCACGATCATCAACAATTTCTTTTTCGGGAAAAAAGTGATGAATCATCACTCGACGAACATTTGTTTCAATAAATAGTTCAGGCTTATTATGAACGAAGGTGATAATTGATCGTGCGGTCGCTGGCCCTATCCCTGGCAATTGTTCAAGAAGTGAGACATCATTTGGCAATTTTCCATCGAATTTTTTTATCACCATTTCTGCCGCTGATTTCAAAAATTTTGCTCGTCTATTGTACCCCATACCTTGCCACATCAAAAGAACATCAGAAAGTGATGCGGTCGCAAGTGTTTTAAATGAAGGAAAGGCCTTGATAAATATCGGATACTTCGTCATGACCCGCGATACTTGGGTTTGCTGGAGCATCACCTCTGAGATAAAGATCGCATATGCATCGATAGTGCCATTTTTCTGGATCGACAACTGAGGAGGTCGCCACGGCATCATCCGCTTGTGAGATTGATAATAGTTCCAAATGACTCGTTTACATTCTTTAATTTTTTTTGGATTTTTCATGAACAATGTAGAGATATATATCAAGAAGTGCCACAACCGCAGTGATGAGAATAAACAACATAGACTGTTGAAATCCTCTAAACAGAATTAAAAATATGGTAATAAATACATTTGAAATTGACCAAACACCCAAAATTGAATGAAATAATTCGTCACTAAACTTTGCAAATAGCAGTCCAACCTTTGAGTGGAGTTTACTCAATATTCCAAATTTTTCTATTCCATAGAGTATGACAAATGCAAGCATAAAAGCTTCATAGAGTAATAAAACTACTTGTAGTAGTGATGTCGAAAAATAGGAACTAATGTCACCCACTAATACTTCATATGCAGTGAGCGCTGCAAAACTAATATATTCTATGGCCGTTGCTATTGAAAAGTGTGATCTAAGTGATATCTCAGGAAATTTCATAAAGTCATCTCCTAAATAAAACTCCTGGGAAAGCTGTTCATATCCGATTGCTGTCGCGGTAATTCGATAATTACCGATCGGCAGCGCGACAAAAACATATCCTTTTTCATCTGAGTAGTAGGGTTGAAAAAAGCTTTTTGCAAGAGGGCTCTGAGGGAATGCGTCGTTGAGTACGACAAATTTTTTTCTACTTTCTTCAAAACGCTCAATCTTTAGATGAGCATTTTCAATTGGTTTTCCGTTCTGATCAACAACTTTTATTGGATCAGCAACTTGAAATGAATACGGAAGAACACGTGTCGTATACCCACCAAAATCGTTTTTAATTTTTAAATTAAAATAGTACTGATCGACAAGATATGGCGTCATGATTTCTGCAGAAAATACTCCCGGCGCAATTTCAATAAAATTTACTTTTTGAACATTTGGAGAATGGATGGTGGTCAATCCCAATACAGAACGATTCACAAACTCACCGTCAAGATGAGAAAGTTTTTCTGCATTATCAATATCAAGCGTGATCACAACCGGTACATCGCGTGGTACACCAAGATTTTTTACCGATCGAGAATTGAGACGAATATTTTGCCAAAGAGTCGAAGTCGCATGAATTCGCACCCCAATATCTTCACGAGCCGTATGAAACGTAAATATATCGCCAATAATTTCTTGACCAAGAAGTACATTTGATGCAGTTATTTGAAAACAGTACACCGTATCTGGAGTAAGATTTTCAAACTCAATCTC
>PFOB01000077.1 GCA_002792315.1 Candidatus Roizmanbacteria bacterium CG_4_10_14_0_2_um_filter_39_13
TTACATATGTGTAGGGATAATACAGGAAGTATCCCGGCATTTCATCAACAATTATTTTTTGAAAATCTGAATATATTTCTTTTCGTTTTGACAGTGCATAGGTATTTCTTCCATCTTCAAGAAGTTTATCAACACGTACATTTTTATATGAGGTTATATTCCCCGCTTGTGTTGAGTGCCAAAAGAAATACTGATCAGGATCTTGAGTGAGAGACATTTGTGCAATAAAAAGTTGAAAATCTTGGGGCAAACTTCCCGCTAGAACTTCGATTTTTGTATCCACTCCAACGTCTTCAAGATCTTCCTTTATCAAATCAGCAATGGAAAGAGTGTCATAATAGGTAGATAATTTTAATTGAGAAGAATCAGATGCTTCATAATACTTTCGTAGTATTTTTGAAGAAATGTTTTGATTAAACGAAAATCGTTTAGTTCCTGGTTCATGTGCCCATGAAGATGGTGGAATCGGCGAAGTCGCATCTTCGCCATATGCAACAAGCTTGGAAGTATCTATAGCCCCTGCAATGGCTTGTCGTACATCCTTGTCTTCACTCAAGATGGGATCATTTAGGTTGAAAAATAGGGTCATCATTTTTGAATAATCCACCAATTGATCAATTTCAGTATTTTTCCAATCTTTAAAAACTTTGGCAACATTTGAACGATTGGTAGACATTTGCGTTATTTCGCCAAGTTTGTATGCTTGGATAAGTTTATTGTCAGTGTCATAAAAACGGTATATAAGAACCGGATCTCCTTCTTGATTTGGCGTAAGTTGAAGAAGGCGTATATTTCCAGACACTATTTTTATTCGATCAATTTTATACACTCCCGCAACTCCAATCAAAGGATATTTGACAATTGGTTTCGTTAAAAAATTGGGAAATATTGCCAATGGTTTTTTCAGGCGAAAACGGAGAATATAATCATTATCAGCAACCACTTCAACGTCCTTAAAAGAATAATGAATGTCTCGAGCTTTAAATGGTGTTCCATCATTCCATATCAAATCTTTTCGTATATGAAACCGATACTCTTTTCCTCCCTCAAGAGGCTCCCACGAATCAGCAAGCAGAGGAATAAGCTCTCCCCGTTCATTAATATATAAAAGTCCATTGGAAAACTTTGAAAGAATTTCAAGAGGTAAATTGTCAAAAGTATACTGACCTGAAATCCCAATCACTTGTTTGTTTGTTGAGAGAAGATTTATGACGTATGGAGCAAACGAAACGATCGTAATCACGCTCAATAGGCTCACAAGAAAACTTAACGCAATTGATTGAATATTTTTCTTGATGAACGCAGACGTAATCCAGTACAGATATCGTACACGTTTTTGATCAAAACGCATAAGTTTTGGTTATTGAATGAAAAAATTCGTTATCGAAAGAAGGAAGAAAAGAAAAATCAAAATATAGGTGAGATTCATAGTAAATTTCTCAACACCACGTCTTGATTGATACATTTCTCCACCGCCACCCCATGCACTTCCCAAACCCGCTCCTTTACCTTGAAGAACGATCAAAGCAACAATTGCGATCGATAGAACAATGTTTATTATAAGCAGTATTGGTTTCACCCCTTCATTATACCATCTGTTTTACCTCTTAAAAAGAGATGATATTTCTTAGCAAATCGATGTGATTCATCTCGAAGAGATTGAACCAATCGAAAGCCTGGATGATGACGAGGGGGCTTGACGGTAAGAAGCGTCTCATCGCCAATAATCAGACGGTCAGGTCGTTTGGCAATACCAATGAGAGGAATTGATTCATTAAAATCAGAAAGAATTTTTTGAACAACCCGCACTTGTGGTTTTCCCCCATCAACTACGATAAGATCAGGCTTTTGCCATTTATTTTTGAAGCGTCTTCGTAGTACTTCGTCAAACATTTCAAAATCAGATTGAGCTTCACTTTTAATTTTAAATCGTTTATATTCTTTTTTATCGCTTAAACCATCAGTAAACACCACCATAGATGCGGTACTATTTTCAAACGTCATGGTGCTCATGTCGTAGCACTCTATTCTTAATAATGTCGATAATTTCAAATATTTATTGAGAAGCTGCATGAGTGCCGTAAGCTGTCTTTCTGATTGGTTATATTGTTCAATTACTTCTTCGTCAAATTTTCTAATGGTAATCATGCGCTCAAGCCTGAGTATGCTTTCCCGAACGGGAATTGCATCCTCATATTGTTCAAGCTCCTTCAATTTGTTGAGAGAGTCATAAAGAGATTTGAGAATAAGCTCTGATGATCCATCAAGAACTTTGATAACACCACGAATATTTTTTCGATACCATATCTGAAGTTTTGTTTTTTCAGAACTATTTTCTGTTTTTTCAATTACATTCGGACAGGGATTACACAAATGTATTTTTGCATAAAAACACGCCCTGCTGGTGATATTTTTTTGCATGCAGAAGGGAAATACTCTTCGAATTTCCTTCAATATATTTCTGATTATTTTTACTGATGAAAAGGGCCCAAAGTAAAGAGCTTTTTTATCTGCTTCTCTTCTGGTGATAAGAATCTTTGGGTACGTATCTTTAATGGTTATTTTAATATAAAGAAAGCTTTTGTCATCACGCCATCTTACGTTGTATCGTGGTTTATACTTTTGAATATATTTTGATTCAAGAAGAAGTGCTTTAAATTCTGAATCGGTGATTATATATTCGATCTTGTCACTTGATTCAATGATTGATTGTTCTTTTGCATCTATCTTTGCATTTTCAAAATGTGAATTTAATCGTGCTCGAATATTTACAGACTTGCCAATATATGTTGGAATCTTATTGCTTTGGAAGATATAGATGCCCGTCGTAGTCGGAATCTGTGTAATTGCATCTTTACTGCAATTAATAATAAGCTTCTTCATTTTGCTTTTAATGTTTTTCTCAAATAGGAACCGGTATATGATCTTTTTTCTTTCAAAATACCTGCAAGCTCTCCTTGATAAAGCACTTCTCCCCCCTTATCTCCACCCTCAGGTCCGAGATCAATGATCCATTGTGCATTTTTGATGACATCAAGATTGTGTTCGATTACTACAACTGTATTTCCTTGATCTACCAGTTCATGAAGTGCCTCAAGGAGTTTCTGTACATCTGCAAAATGAAGACCGGTTGTTGGCTCATCAAGAATATATAACGTATGTCCACGAGTTGCCCGCGAAAGTTCGTCAGCAAGCTTAATTCGTTGCGCTTCTCCACCAGAAAATGTAGGAGCAGGTTGCCCAAGAGTGATATAACCAAGACCTACTTTTTGAAGAAATAATAATTTATTATAAATTTGTGTATGATTTTGAAAAAATTCTGTTGCTTCGTCGATCGTAAAATTTAACACGTCATAAATAGTTTTTCCCTTGTACTTCACTTCAAGAGTTTCCTTATTGTACCTCTGTCCTTCACAAACATCACAGGTCACATACACATCGGAAAGAAACTGCATCTCTATTTTAATAAGTCCAGCTCCCTGGCACTTTTCACATCTTCCTCCCTTAACATTGAAAGAAAATCTTCCTTTTTTGTACCCCCTCGCACGTGCTTCAACGGTGCTTGAGAATATATCACGTATATGATCAAACATACCAACGTACGTAGCGGGGTTTGATCGAGGCGTACGACCTATGGGACCTTGATCAACCAGATATACTCGTGATAAATCTTGAAAGCCTTCTAATCGATCATAATCACCGGTAAATTCATTCCACGAGTTTCCCACATGAAGTTTTAACGCGGGATACAACGTCTCGGTAATTAATGTTGATTTTCCTGATCCGGAAACTCCCGTTATCGCAATAATATTTTGTAACGGAAATTTTACAGTTACATTTTTAAGGTTAAACTGTGTTGCATTATGCAAAGTAATCTTTCCCAGTTTTGTTTCAAGTTTTTTTTCAGATCGGCGAATTGTCTTTCTTCCCGAAAGATACTTACCCGTGATTGCTTTCGCATCCTTTTTTAGCTCATCAACGGTTCCGGTGAATGTGATGTGCCCGCCATCTTTTCCTGCCTTGGGTCCAAGCTCAACCACATATTCAGCTGATTCTATCGTTTCTTGATCATGTTCAACAACAATCAGAGTGTTTCCTAAGTTTTTCAAATCATGAAGAGTATTGATTAGTGCCGAAACATCACGGGGATGAAGGCCGATTGACGGCTCATCAAGAACATATAGTACACCGGTTAAACCCGTTCCAATCTGTGAAGCGAGGCGAATGCGTTGCAGTTCTCCTCCCGAAAGTGTTCGAGCCGGTCGTGATATCGTCAGATATGACAAGCCAACATTATTTAAAAAAGTGAGTCGAGTGATAATTTCCTTCAAAATTGGCCTGGCAATCTGCGCTTCATATATATTGAGCTCTTCATGTATATCGTGAGTACAGAATTTGATCATCTGCACTATTGCCCAATCGGTGACTTCAGTAATATTTTGTTTTTTTATAGTGATAGAAAGAACTTCAGGCTTAAGTCGCGCTCCCTTACATTGTGGACACACTTCCTCACGCATATATTTCCGAATTTCAGAGTTTCCTCCTTCACTATCAAAGTATCGCTTCTCAAGGTCATAAGTTAAGCCATTCCATACTTCAAATATGGTAGTATCTTTACCAAATCGATTCTTTCCTTCAACATGATAGGTTTCTCCATTTCCCTTCAGAAGTACTCGTTTTTCTTCTTCAGTAAATTCACTGATTTGCTTGTCAACATTTATTTTCAATGAATCAGCAACTGTTTTTACCAGCCGCATATACCAGGCTGATTGATTGTAAAATTTTGGATAGGGAATCATTCCTCCTTCATTCATGCTCAGATTTGGATTTAAGAGAAGGTCAGAATCCACCCGATACACCGTTCCAAGACCGCGACACTCATTACAGGCGCCGAGGGGTGAGTTAAATGAAAACATCCGAGGTTCAATTTCTGAAAGTGATAAATTACAGTTTGGACACGAAAATCGCTCAGAAAATAAATGCTCTTCACTTGCAAATGAAAGAACTACCAGTCCATCTGAAAGATTAGTCGATTGCTCTACCGCGGTAGTGAGTCTTGAACTCAGATTTGCGACAAACAATTCGTCTTTCAGATCTTTGTATTGAAGAGAAAGCGAATCTGCATATACTTCAATGGTATGTTTATTTGTTTTAATAAGCTCTATTGACATATCCAAACTCATTTCCTTTCCATCGATTCGACCTTTTCTATATCCTTTGCTGATCAGATTATCAAAAAGATCTCGAAACTCTCCTTTTCGATTTCTGACAACAGGCGAAAGCAAATGAATCAAATGAGGCTTTATTTTGTCTGTCGCCACTTCTTTTTTGATCATGGTAATAATTCGTTCGACGATCTCATCAACCGAAAGTTTTCGTATTTCAATATTACAGTTTGGGCAATGAGGATGACCAACACGCGCATAGAGCACCCGAAGATAATCATATATTTCGGTGATCGTACCAACGGTCGAACGAGGATTGTGTGTCGCTGTTTTTTGATCAATTGAAATAGAGGGAGATAATCCTTCAATGAGGTCAACATCTGGTTTATCCATGATTCCTAAAAATTGACGCGCATATGCTGATAAAGACTCAACATAGCGTCGTTGTCCCTCAGCATAAATAGTATCAAAAGCAAGGGATGATTTTCCTGATCCAGAAACTCCCGTAAATACAACAAACTTATTTTTTGGGATTGCAACATCAATATTTTTAAGATTGTGCTCTCGAGCACCTTTTACTGTTATTTCATTTATCATAAATTGTTTTTGCGAAGTACAAGTTTACCTTTTTGTATCAGAAAGATCAAGTAACGAGTAAATATATCACTTAAGTTCTCGTATTTTGTTTCGAAGGAGTATGGCAGATTCAAAGTTCATCTCATCTGCATATTGTTTCATTTCACGAGACAGTTTCTTAACCATTTTCTTCTTATCAAATGGCGTCATTGAGTCGGGCTCAATTTTATCAAGAGCAGCAATATCAAAATTATTACGAAATTTATCAAATACCGTATGATCATCATCAGGACGTTCGGCAATTTTTTCTCGTACTGGTTTGAAAATTGTTTTTGGATCAATATTATGTTTTGTGTTATATGCAATTTGTTGTTTTCGACGTCGTTTAATCTCAGACACCGAGTGTTTTATTGAATCAGTCATGCAATCTGCATACAATATTACTTTCCCATTGATATTTCGTGCGGCACGTCCCATGGTTTGAACCAGTGCCGTACGTGATCTTAAGAATCCCTCTTTGTCTGCATCAAGAATAGCAACAAGGGTAACTTCAGGGAGATCGAGCCCTTCTCTGAGTAAATTAACACCGATCAACGCATCAAATTCATTTTTTCGTAAGTTATCAAGTACATCTGAGCGCTCGAGTGTATGAATATCAGAGTGAAGGTACGCTGCACGAACTCCTTTTTCAGTAAAGTATTCAGTCAGATCTTCTGCTGTTTTTTTTGTCAACGTAGTAACCAGAGTCTTTTCTCCCTTTTTGGCACGTATTTGCACTTCCTTCATAAGATCAGGAATTTCAGTAACTGCAGGACGGATCTCAATTTCTGGATCAATAATTCCGGTTGGACGAATCAATTGTTCAACAATGCCGTTGTGTGGGACCTTATTTCCATCTCCTTTTTGAATCAATACTTCCTTCTTTGCTTGTTCCTGCTCCCAATCATTCGGCGTTGCAGAAACATATATGATCTTTGAAGGTATTTGATAAAACTCCTCAAACTGTAATGGTCTATTGTCAAATGACGCATTCAATCGAAATCCAAAATCAATCAAGGTTCGTTTTCTACTATGATCACCGTTGTACATTCCGCGGATTTGAGGCACAGTCATATGTGACTCGTCAATAAATACCAAGAAGTCATCGCCATATGATTTTTTGAAATAGTCAAGAAGAGAGTATGGAGGATCGCCTGGATTTCTTCCATCAAAGTACCGTGAATAGTTTTCAATTCCATTTACATAGCCAACCTCCTTGATCATTTCAAGATCATAATTTACTTTCTTGAGAAGCCGATGTGCCTCAAGAGGCTTTCCTTGTTTTTTGAGTGCTTTGTATTCTTTTTCTAAATCTGATCGTATTTGTGCTTCTGCTTTCTTAAATACCACCGGATCAGTTAGATATAATTTTGCCGGATAAATCGTTTCTGCTTCAATGTGATTTTGTGCTGTTGATACCTGTTGTCCACTCAATGGATCGATGTGCTCGAGTTTTACCACGCGTCCATACTCTTCAATAATTCTTAAGGCATAATCTTCATAGGGAAGATAGACATCCATATGATCTCCCCTCATTCGGAAAGTGGCACGATTAAATTCAAATTCAGATCGTTCAAACAGTAGTTCAGTCAGTCTAATAGAAATTTTTTTCCAATCGACGACATCACCAAGTTTTAATTCAAGCATATATTTCCCATACTCTGCTGGTGATCCGATATTGTAGATACAAGAAACAGAGGCCACCACAATTGCATCATTTCTTGTCAGAATGTTTGTTGACGACTGCAACCGCAGCTTATCAATCATTTCATTGATATCTGCCTCTTTTTCAATATAGGTATCTGACGCAGGAATATATGCTTCTGGTTGGTAATAATCGTAGTAGGAAACAAAATACGATACTGCATTGTTTGGAAAAAAATCGCGAAATTCTTGATACAGTTGTCCCGCAAGAGTTTTATTGTGAGAAATAATGAGCGCCGGCATATCTAAGTTTTGAATAAGATTAGCCATGGTAAACGTTTTTCCCGATCCAGTGACCCCTAAAAGAACTTGATTTTTCAATCCATGCGAAATACCTGCAGAAAGTTTTTTTATTGCTTGAGGTTGGTCGCCCGTGGGGACAAAAGATGATTGAAGATCAAATTTCATACTAGATATTGTATCACGAAGGGTTTATTTATACTTTTCAAGCATTTTGTTAAGCTCTACAAATTTGTTGATGCCCAGATAAACAAAATACACCATTACTGGAATAAGTGAATACCCGATACTATTTATCCAGAATATATCAGATAGCTTTATCAATGAAACACTTGCGATAAGAAATGTCATCGCGGTACGAAGATAGCCAATGCCGTACGTTCATATGCAAATACTGTCCGATCAAACGCAAGAAATGTTATGTCGTGCTGATGAGAATTGTCTATGGGAAGATGAGTTTGATTCATGATCTATATAATCTATAATAGAGCATGCTCAATGTTGTCGCAACACCTATTGGAAATCTTGATGATTTATCATATCGTCAAGCAAAAACTCTCACCTCATCTGACATGATTCTTGTTGAAGATACACGGACTGCAAAAAATCTCATTGATCGCGCCAAAGAAGTGATGAGAAAATACAAATCAGATACCTCTCAAAAAATCCCGAAGATTGAATCGTACTATAAAGATGTCGAGATGCAAAAACTTCCTCTTATTATGAAGTGGCTCGAGCGTGAAAATGCCGTTAGTTTGATTTCTGAAGCGGGAATGCCCCTTATTTCTGATCCTGGATATATTTTGATCAAAGCGTGTATTCAAAAAAATATTACCTTTACGGTCATTCCTGGTCCATCCGCGGTCACGACCGCACTGATATATGCAGGGTTCAAAAGTGATCAATTTATGTTTCTTGGATTCCTTCCAAAAAAAGGAAGAAAGCTTCAGAAGCTCATCGAAAAAATAGCAATAATCCAGCAAACTTTACCAGAAACGGTGTTTGTGGGATTTGAATCACCGCTTCGAATACAGGAAACTCTCAAAGTTATTGAAGAAATTTTACCTCTTCATCAGATTGTAATTGCACGAGAGTTGACAAAAAAGTTTGAAGAAATTCACCGAGGAACGGCAAAAGAACTTCAAAGTGAAGTGATAAAAGGAGAGATTACTCTTATCATTGGCCCATCTACATCAACTCTTTAACAAGATAATGCGTCAAAGAAAGAATGATAATTCCAATAAATACCGAACTAAGATGACTCAAAATCTAATTTCCGGGAAATAATAAGACGTCTGCAAGACCCCAAATTCCTTTCCAAAAAAGTACCACACCAGTGCCGACCAATAGCGCAGTAACAACCTTATGATGGGTCGATTGTGATTTATGAAATATTGACAATAAGAGTGATTATGACTCATTTCCAACGTATATGTCAAGAGATACTAGATCTCATGATCAGGAAACTTATCGTCTCCATTTGATTTTGCGGGTCCACGATTATTTACCCATTCAACATATTTACATCCGGTTGCTTCTTTCTTTTCACGATCCCAACCGCTGGTGCTACATTTTTTGAGCTTTTTTCCTCGATTGGTGGTCATCATTACGAGCTTTTCTCCACAATCTGGACACTTTTCATCAAGCTCCTCTTTTATGCCGGTAAGCCATTGAATATAATCACATCCGGTGGCTTTTTTGTTTTCACGATCCCAACCGCTGGTGCTACATTTTTTGAGCTTCTTGCCAAATCGTGTTGTCGCCATAATAAGTGGTGCGGCACACTTTGGGCATTTTTCATCGAGTACTTCTGGCTCTGGTTGAATCCATTTCACATATTCACATCCTTCAACTTTCTTTTCCTCTGCATTCCACGATCCGGTTGAACATCGCTGAAGTTGTTTTCCATTGGGTGTTTCTTCAACTGGACTTAATGCAGAACCACACTTTGGGCAAACTTCTTTTTCTGGGTTAGTAGGTGTTTCAGTTTTTGACATGAAATTATTGTAAACGAATAATGGTAATAATGCAATATCTGTTGTTGAGTAATTATGTAAAGATTATTGTGTCAGCTTTTAACGATATTTTTTGAAATTGATGGAACAACTTCTGGATCAAATACAGACGGGATGATATGATCTGTATCTGGGTTTTCAATAACTGCAGAAAGTGAAACTGCTGCATTGGTCAACATTTCAAGAGTAACTTCTGTGACATGAGCATCAAAAAGGCCTTTAAATATTCCCGGGAAACCAAGTGCATTATTTACTTGGTTGGGGAAATCAGATCTTCCGGTTGCAATGACTGCAACTCCTGCACTCTTTGCCGCTTCTGGCATAATTTCAGGATTTGGATTTGCCAACGCAAATACAATCGATTCTTTATTCATAGATCGGATGATGGTATCAGTAAAAAGATCTGCCTTTGAAACGCCGATAATAATATCTGCATTTTGAGCAGCCACCTCAAGATTTCCTTTCACTATATTTGGATTAGTAATAGACGCAATATATGACTTATGATCCGAGTTCCCCTCACGATTTGAGTAGATTATTCCATTACTATCACAGGCAATAATATTTTTTACCTTATTATGATGAAGTATTTTTATGATCGCCGTCCCTGCAGCGCCCACACCATTCACAACAATTTTTGATTTTTTAAAAGACCGACTCGTTACTTTGCAGGCATTGAGAAGTCCAGAATACACTACCACTGCAGTCCCCCATTGATCATCATGAATTACGGGGATATTCAACTTTTTTTTAAGCTGCTCTTCAATGTAAAAACATCGAGGGGCTGAAATATCTTCAAGGTTGATTGCGCCAAAGCTCGGAGCAATGCGTATTACTGTATCAATAATTTCGTCAGGATCTTGAGTGCTAAGTAGAATAGGGACCGCATCAAGCCCCGCAAATCGCTTGAATAAGGCACATTTTCCTTCCATCACGGGGTAAGCACCCTCTGGTCCAATATTCCCCAATCCAAGGACTGCTGAGCCGTCTGAGATCACTGCCACACATCTTCCGCGCCACGTATAGTCATTGGTCTCCTCTGGATGTTTGGAGAGATGTCGAGAAACATCTGCAACGCCTGGCGTATAGACAAGTGAAAGATCATCTTTTGTTTCAAGTGGAGTATTAAGTTCAATGTGTATTTTTCCTTTATTTTCTTTGTGAAGTTGGAGAGCTTGCTCACTTAAAGTATCTGGCATATCGAGATTATACAGAAATGACTACGAAATGTGGTTCAAAGATTCGTTATAATTGATGCATACTATGACAAGAACATTTACCTACATGACACAGGAGGGTTTTGACGCTATCACCAAAGAATATGAAGAGTTACAATCAAATCGACCAGAATTTGTCAAAAAACTTACGCAAGCTGCCGATATGGGTGATCGATCTGAAAATGCTGCATACTCGTTTGCGAAACGAAAACTGCGATCTACTGATAGTCGACTTCGATTTTTAAAGAAAGTGATTGATCATACGAAAGTATCGGTACCAAAACAAACAGAGTATATTGAAATTGGATCTCATGTAACGGTCAAATTGAATGATGCCGAATTTACTCTCCATATTGTGGGTCTTCATGAAGCAGATCCTCTGAATAAAAAGGTCTCATATCGATCTCCTGTTGGCGGTGCATTATTGAATCGTCGAGTAGGCGATTTGGTTAAGATTCAACTTGAGGATCGGGTTATTAAGTATGTGGTTGTTGGGATTTCAATATAACTACTAATTCCTCCATTATCTCTCTTTGTATTGTGGCCTTCCTTCAAATTCATTCGATACACATATTTCATCTCGCCAACTCAATCTTCGCACTGAATCAAGAAGAAGTGTATCTTGCATATAGTCACACATGTGTGTTCTGATAAGGGGAAGAGCTGACAGTACTCCTTCTTCCATACTTGGCACTAATTCAAGTATTGCAGGAATGTGTTCCCTGACGACATCTGCTCTGTGACTACTCCGTGACAAGCGCATCAATGCACTTTCAAGTCCATCCATACTACTCATCTGTCCCAACCAGTCTTGTTCGGTCATACGAGATATTACTCGTTGTCGATCAGGGGGAATATACGATCTGTGCGTTCCAACTATCTCATACACAATACCAACAAAATCACCGATCTTACTGTCAAATATATCCTTCCATCTATTTGCCAAAATATGATCACTGCATACGTCAATCACTGGAGCACTGTAGTGCCTTATTAAACTAAAAAGTGACTCATTAGATGTCACTGACGGATAACTGCTATCAAAATGTCTGTCTAATTCTTTGTGTACTTCAAGTCCCGTGATGAATGCTTCTGGGAATTGAGATATATCAGGACGTTTAAAAAAATCTCCAACAAGAGATCCGAGAAGGACCTCATCTGGACCATCAGCAAAAACGGCGTGTGCGAGGAAGTTCATAAATTAATATGCAAGTTTGTAAGATTGTTTTTCAAGGATATGCTGGAGCAACAAGAGTTTTTGACTCAAGTTGCCCCAGCGGTAATGCACGAAATGTGGTCTGTGGAGAGTACGATCTCCGGGTAAAGATTACTCGTCTGACTCCAATTCTCTCAGAGAATTGTTAACAGACGCTGCAACGAGTACAACTTCCTTGTTGTTTTCGACATCCCAGAAACGATAGTTTCTTCCGTAGGGTATTACCCACAGGAAAAATTTTACGTTTACGCCATCGAAACGTAGTTTAGCACTCTGAATAACACTCATTCCGTAGTGATAAACGGTTCCGACTTGAAGTTGCTCAACTTTGACTTTGTTCGCCATCAGAAACCTCCTTGACTATTCTCCACTTTCGTCCTCTACCGCGAGATCGCCCGCGGTGCCGATTATCATAGATCAATAATCGAAGTGAAGATTGTGCCAGATCAGATGATAAAAGATTTATCAGCTCATTAGCACAATCTTCCTGAGGACAAAAACCACTTATTATAAACGTGCAAGAAAATTGAATAGATCGTCTAAATAACATGCATTAGTTATCTACGATCCTATTCTGAAGGTATTATATCGTTCATGAGGGAGGAGGAATTCAATGCTCCACGGAGCAAAAGAACATATATGGTTTTAGATTGGTGATACGTACCCCTTTTAGTGGACACTTAATGAACCCCTAACCCTCGACCTGAGTTAAAAGATGATTTCTGAATTCAACCGGAGTCATCTTTTTTCTGTTCCACTGCTTTCTTTCGTAGTTGTAGTATCTCATATATTCGTCGATTACAAAGTGTAATGCCTTGAATGATTTGCAGGATATATAGTCAAGCTCGTCTTTCATGTGGCCAAAGAATGACTCAATTGGTGCATTGTCGATGCATTTGCCTTTGCCAGACATTGATTGAATCATCTTCAACCCTTTCAAAATTGTAATGTATGCTCGGTTGGTGTAGTGAAATCCTTGATCCGAATGAATCATGATGTCTTCATATGAATCAAGTCTCATGTTTTTAACGGTTTCAGTGACCAGTGTGACCTCCAGAAACAAAGAAAGGTTCCAAGCCATAACTTCACCGGTTGCAATATCTTTAATCACAGATAGATAAGCAAATCGGTCATGAAATGGAATATATGTGATATCGGTACAAAAGACTTTAAAAGGAACTGTCTGGGAAAATTCTCTTTGGAGTTTGTTAGGAAATGTTCTGTGTTCCAAACTCTTTTTCATCATCATTTTGTAAGGGTTTTTTCTTCTCACTTTGGCAAACAATCCATACTTCCTCATGATTCTTTGTATCTTTTTGTGGTTCATGTCTGGAAGCCTCATTTTAATGCTTCTCCAACCATATTTACTTTGTCCTTTGTCAAAAACTATTTTGATTGCCAGGTAGTCATTGTAATCCCTGCCTCGTTCATTCGAGTGCTTAAGTGAGTGGTAATATCCGCTTCTTGATACATCTGCTAGTTCACAGAGAAGGATAATATCGACTTTTAATTGCCTGATGATCTTGTATTTCTCACACGGCCTGAGCTTGACTCCGCTCTTTTGGCCCGGAGTTTTGCTAAAAAATCGTTTTCGGCCTTAAGATATTTGACTTGTAACTCAAGCCGTCTCATCTTGTCTGCAGAATCCTTTGATCCTCGATCCGATTGCATACCCCCTCGCTTCGTTAAACTCTCTAATCCTCCTTTCTCTGCCATACGTCTCCAATCTTTGATGGTGTACCCGCAGTAGTTCTTCTTCCATATATTCACGTCAAAACCAGCTTGTTTCCAGATTTCATCTGGCTTGATTCCTTCGGTATACAAATCCAAAGCACGCTTTTTGAATTCAAAGGTGTAATGAATCGAACGTTCGGTGCACGCAAATACGCACGGATGTTGCTGAAACTTTGCAATTTGTTCACTTGAAAATACTGTCCTCATATTCTTTTGTTAATGATTAATTCTAACAAAAGAAGCAGTGGATTCACATTTCGTGTCCACTTTATGGGGTACAGATCATGGTGACCCCAAGGGGATTCGAACCCCTGATTCCCAGGATGAAAACCTGGTGTCCTAGGCCGCTAGACGATGGGGCCAGTCACTTCCAAAGAAGTATTTTATCAAAAAAATAGGTGAAATGCTATTAAAGTAGCAGTTCACCTCATTAAGATAGATTAAACAATAATAATGATTTCAAGACTACTTATAGTATAATGTTACTATGTCAAATGAGCTATCCCCAACCTCAACAGATGCATACCTCGCATTGATTCCAACTTCAAATGAACCAACTTATGTTGTCGAGTGTTCAAATAGTAACGAAGGAAGGGCATTTTTTCACCCATTCAATGGCGCAACAATTACTGATATTGCTTTAATGAGATATGATAAAGCTGACGTGATTGCATTGTTAACAGACGATGGAAGAGCAATTTCAGTTGTTGCTGAAAAAGGTGGTTTTATCGCAGTTGAAAAAAAAGGAGAACGTGGAGCTGCAAATCTTGCCCTACGACCTGATATTAGTCATAAACGATTAGCACTCGCAGTAAGTATGGCCGCTGGAGAGGATGTGACATATCAAGATAGTTCATTCGTTCGTGGTGAGGTTGTTGATATTGATCCAGTCGCAACATTTGTACGAGCAACTCTTGATGAAGGGTTTGAAGTCGATGACATCCATCCATCATGGTATACAGAAGATTGGATGAATGTAAGGTCCCCTGATTATCGAAACAGTATTACGATAAGAGCAGATACTCAAAGAATCCTCGGATCTTTCACACTTGGACCCGATGGCGTCGCAATAATGAATATTGGGGAAAATAATATTGGATCATTGGGTCTTATTCAACCCCCTGCTGAAAAAATCCCCGCGCAACTACAGTCTCCTGAATAAATACCTATCTATAAACCCACATTCTCATAATGCCTGAGTTCCTTAACAGACCTATCAGCATTGAGAACTATTCCGATTACATCCAGTTGAAATTTTCTCTTTTCCCAGTTATGAATAAGAATATAATGCTGAATAGTACGAAAAAGGCGCTTGAGCTTTCCATAACTTACTGCCTCATATGGCTTTCCCATACGAAGATTCGATCGCGTCTTCACTTCGACAAAGATCACTTGTCTATTCTTTTCAGCAACAATATCAATTTCTCCCCATCGAGAATTCGCATTGCGTTCAATGATATGGTATCCGTGTGAAGAAAGGTATTGTGAAGCTAACTGTTCGCCGTACGTACCAGTTGACTGATTCGTCACAGAATAAGTGTACGTGAGGTTGAATCTTGAATCAAGATAACGATTGTATTGATAAACAATTAAAACAATCGAAGAAATTTATTTCCTTATTTTTGTAGTATAAAGTTTTTGGCGAGTATTCTTAAGAGAAAGATCTCGAATGAAGTATGCTCGCGCTTTATTAAAGTCGGACTCCTTGATGACTTTGATAGAAGCGATGAATGGGGAATGCAGTGGAATAATTCTTTCAACGCCAATGCCACTCTTTGAGATCTTGCGTACCGTGATCATCCGTGTCGGTTCAGATGCACCACGAATTTTAATAAGAATTCCCTCAAACTGTTGGATGCGTTCTTTGTCGTCTGCTTCTTTGATCTTATAATCTACCGCGATCGTGTCGCCAATAGAAAGTGATATATCATTAAAGGTTACTGCATTTGCCATAAGATATGTATTATACGCAACAAATAAAGAAAAAGCAAAGAATTAATTATTATGAATGGTCATGCGCTGCCTGAATAAAAGCAACAAAGAGCGGATGCGGTTTTATCGGTCTACTTTTGTACTCTGGATGGCCTTGCGTTCCCATATAAAAGGGATGCATACTTTTTGGAAGTTCAATGATCTCAGCAAGATGTTCAACGACAGATCGTGCTGATATGATCAGTCCATGCTTCTCAAACTCAGATGCAAATTCATCATTGAATTCATATCGATGCCGATGACGTTCGCTCGTGATATCGGTATCAGAAATTTCTTTGTATTTTGAATAAATGTCATGAGCCATGGTATTTTTCTCAACTTTTGCTTCCCATGCACCAAGTCGCATTGTTCCGCCATAAGCTCTTCTTTTCATGAGTTCTTTCTGAGATGGAATAATATGAACTACGGGATGTTGAGTATCAGGATTTATCTCGACACTATTTGCATCTTTCCAACCAATTACTCCACGTGCAAATGCGACACAGGCAAGTTGCATGCCATAGCATAGTCCGAGATACGGTATTTTCATTTCACGCGCATAATTTGCAGCGACAATCATACCTTCTGCACCACGCTCGCCCCATCCAATAGGAACTATGAGTCCATCAGGCGTACCAACAATAGTTTCAATCTTCTTCTTTATTTCTTCTGGCGATTCGTCGGCAAACTCTAAATCTTCAGAATTAATCCATTTTGTTTTCACTTCAACGCCTACCTCCCACTTTGCATGATCAATCGCATCAAAAAGCGCTGCATATGAATCTCGGAGCTGATAATCTCCTGTACCAAAATATTTTCCGGCGATGACAATTTCAACCGTTTTAGCTTTCTTTTTGTTTATGCGTTCAACAAGCGCATTCCATTCAACAAGGTCAGGTTCGCGCACCGGAAGACTCAATTTTTCAAGAACTTTCTTATCAAGCTCTTGTTTATGGAGCACCATAGGGATTTCGTAGATATTGTCAAGATCGGGATTTGAAATTATCTCTCCGGGATGCATATTGCAAAAGAGAGCAAATCGATCTGCTCGTCGTTTATCTAGTTTTTTTTCAGAGCGTGCAACAATAAAGTTTGGCTGGATACCCATTGAGTTCAAAGTTCGAACCGATAGTTGTGTTGGCTTCGTTTTTGGTTCACCCAAGTGGCCAGGAGTTGGCACGTAACTTACATGGATGTGTATGACATCCTGTGGCTTGCGAAGTGTGAGAATTCGCGCTGCTTCATAATAAAATACATTTTGATATTCTCCTGCGGTTCCGCCGAGTTCGATGATTACAATATCAGCATTATTTTTCTTTGCCGCATTATGAATGCGTTCAATTATCTCATCGGTAATATGAGGAATAGCTTCAACATCTTCTCCCTGATATTCAAATTTTCGTTCTCGGTCAATAACTGTTTTATATATTTGTCCCATGGTCACAAAGTTGTCACGGGTCATGTTTTCATTTAAGAACTTTTCATAAGTTCCCATGTCCATATCAGTCTCCGTGCCATCTTCACATAAGAAGGGGTCACCATGCTCAATCGGATTAATCGTTCCCGCATCAATATTTAAATAGTTCTCAAACTTGAGCGGTGTGACTTTGTAGCCAGATTGTTTGAGAAGAAGAGCCAGTGAAGCTGTCGTAACTCCTTTTCCAATGCCAGATATGACACCACCTGAAACGAATATGTATTTCAAGTTTTGCATAAGAGAATTATACTAAATGATTTAATGATGAGAAACGTAAATAATACCGTTATTTTTTACTCACCTTTTTAACCGGTTTCTTTTTTGCTTTTTTTGTTGTTTTCTTTACTGTTTTCTTTACTGCGCTATCTTTGGTTTCTGGCGTTTTTTTTACGGCATCTTTTTTTTCAGGAATAACATTGAGTGCCCATCGAACATGCTTGCACGTTGGATAATTTTCACACCCATAAAATCGTTTTCCGGTTTTACTGTACCTTACGACAAGTCGTCCTTTACAATCAGGGCAAAAATAATCTTTTACAAATCGTAGATTTGGTTTGATGTATTTACACTTTGGATAGCCGACACACGCATAAAATTTTCCATATTTTCCAAATCGCGCAATCAAATCAGAGTTGCATTTTGGACATTTTTCTTCAAGCATATCTTCTTTGATATCAATCAAAGATTTATCTTTTGAAACTTTGAGAAGTTCTTTTTCAAACGGAATGTAAAACTTGTCAAGCGTCTGAACAATCGTCTGCGTGCCTTCTGCAATTTGGTCAAGCGAGTCTTCCATTTCTGCGGTGAAGGTAAGATCAAAAAGATCGGGAAACGACTCTGAGAGATATTCAGACATTGAAGCACCTAAAGAAGTAGGCTTCAAAAATCGAAAGTCTTTTTCGACATAATGCTTGTCAATAATAAGTGAAATAATACTTGAATAGGTAGAAGGCCGTCCAATTCCTTTCTCTTCCATTGTCTTTATGAGAGATCCTTCACTATATCGATATGGTGGTTTTGTTTCTTTTTCCTCGACATCAAGATTCTTAAGACTTATTTCACCTGAATCTTTAAGCTCAAGAGCAGTTGAATTATTTTTTGCATATCCTGGTGCAAGTACTCTAAAAAATCCATCAAACAATATTTCCTTGTGAACGGTTTCAAATTCATAGCCTTTGCTACTTTTAATTTTAATTTCACTTTCTTTGATAGTTGCTTCTTTCATCTGTGTTGCAAGAGCGCGCTGAAAAATCAATTCATATAATTTTTTTTCTGGCGCTCCTAATTTCTTTTTCATTGAAGCCAACGTCCGCTCTGCCTTTGTTGGTCGGATTGCCTCATGCGCTTCCTGTGCATTTTTCGATTTGGTTCGATACCCTCTTGGTTTATCAAGCGCATATTTGTTTCCATACGCTGAAACAATATAATCTTTTGCCGCAAATACATATTTTGATGACAGGTTAAAAGAATCGGTACGATGATAGGTGATCAATCCTTTTTCGTATAAAGACTGAGCGACACGCATGGTAAGCTTTGAGGGAAATCTCAGCTTTCGAAACGCGTCTTGTTGGAGAAGAGATGTGGTAAATGGCGGTGGCGGAAAACGATTTGCTTCATTTTTCGTAATACTTTCAACGGTGTATGTCTCGTCCTTCAATTCTGCCTGAATTTCTTCCGATTGTTTTTTGTCGATTGAAGTCTTACTAAATTCATATGAACCGTCAAAGAGCTCGATTTTATTGGTTATTTGATACGACTCTCCATTGCGACTGATAAGTTTTGCTGAGATTTCTTCTGCACTTTCAAAGAGACCGGTAATTTCAAAATAAGGATCTTTTGCAAATTTTTCAATTTCCTTTTCTCGTTCTGCAATAAGACGTAATGCCACCGTTTGCACTCTTCCTGCCGAAAGCCAGTTTTTACCCATTTTTTTCCACAATAGTGGCGACAGCTTATACCCCACCACACGATCGAGAATTCGTCGTGCTTGTTGAGCTTTTACCAAATCAGTACGAAGGGTTGAGGGATTATCCAATGCTTCTTGGAGGGCAGATGGCGTGATCTCATGAAAGACAATTCGTTCTAGTTTTGATTTATTCTTAAGCTCAAAATCTGGCCACTTTTCATCAACAAATCCCAGAATATATGCCACATGATATGAAATTGATTCTCCTTCTCGGTCCAAATCTGTCGCAAGAATTATTTTATCATGCTCTTTTGCAAGCTCCTTAAGCTTATCTACCATTTTCATCTTTCGCTCCATAATTTCATATTCTGGTTGGTATTTTTTATCAAAGTCGACAGCAATACGCGCTGATGGAAGATCTCGAAAATGTCCAACCGTTGCAAATACAAAATATTCATCTGAAAGATTTTTTATTTTTAAGATTCGATTAAAGGTTCGAGCTTTTGTCGGTGATTCTACAACAATAAGAGCCATAAAATAGTTTCAACTTAAAATTAATTCACTAAAAATCCATGGAAAACAATACTTACCTCATGAATATATTGGTATTCCCGTAGTATAACAAAATTACGAAGACTTCCTTCTCCGAATTTTACTTAAGAGTTTCATGTCAACAACGGAGCGTTTCATTGACCGTAATGCTTCATCACGTTCTTGTTTATCCTTCGTATCTGTTAGTATTTTTTGTGCACGAAGCATTGCTTCTTTTGTTCGATCTTCATTGATTTCATCCTGCCCATATGCGCGAGAGACTAATATATGTATGGTTTTTCCATCAGTTTCAAGATATCCACCGCCAATCGAAAGATATTCCATTTCTTTTTCTTTTTTTATGGTGATAACGCCTTCCTTAAGAAGCGAAAGAAGATCGGCATGCTTTGGAAGAATCGTAATCTCACCGGCCACCGTCGGCACAATCACCGCAGTAACCTCTTCTTCGTAGACGAGCTTCTTTGGCGTAATGATTTTAAGATGTATCATATTACTTCACTTCTTCAATTCCTCCAACCATGTAAAACGATCCTTCGGATTTTTCATCATGTTTCCCATCAAGAATTTCCTTAAATCCCTTTACATTCTCTTCGATCGATACATATTTTCCTGGACGTCCCGTAAATGGCTCTGCGACAAACATTGGTTGCGTCAAAAATCTTTGTATTTTGCGGGCCCGACCAACAATAAGTTTATCTTCATCAGAAAGTTCTTCCATTCCCAAGATGGCAATAATATCTTGAAGATCTTTATATCGTTGTAACGTATTAATGACACGCTGTGCAACTTCATAATGTTCCTCACCGACTATTTCTGGTGATAAGGCACGTGATGTTGACGTAAGGGGATCGACTGCCGGAAACAATGCTTGTTCTGCAAGAGCTCGTTCGAGTGTGATTGTTGCATCAAGATGCGCAAATGTGGCGACCGGTGCGGGATCAGTATAATCATCAGCAGGTACATAGACTGCCTGAAGTGAAGTAATTGATCCTTTTTTCGTTGAGGTGATGCGTTCCTGAAGGGCAGCCATCTCAGAAGCAAGCGTTGGCTGATAACCGACTGCTGAAGGAATACGTCCAAGAAGTGCTGAAACTTCAGCTCCTGCTTGTGCAAATCGGAAAATATTATCAATAAAGAGGAGCACATCCATTTTTTTCTCATCTCGGAAATATTCTGCTTCGGTGACTCCCGTAAGCGCGACCCGGAGTCGATTACCTGGAGGTTCGTTCATTTGTCCAAACACAAGAACGGTACTTCCGAGTACTTTTGTTTCTTTCATCTCATTCCACAAATCATTTCCTTCTCGTGTTCGTTCTCCGACACCAGTGAATACTGATACGCCCTCATGCTGTTTAGCTACATTATGGATTAGTTCTTGAATCGTGACGGTCTTACCGACTCCTGCGCCACCAAAAATTGCTGCTTTTCCTCCCTTTGCAAGAGGAGCAATAAGGTCAATAACTTTAATTCCTGTTTCAAATACTTCCTCTTTTACTGATTGCTCTTTCAAAGCTGGTGCGCCGCGGTGAATGGAACGTTTTATTGCATTCTTAATCTCAGGTCCTTCATCTACAATTTGACCTTCAACATTCAAAATTCTTCCCAGTGTTTCTTCTCCTACTGGTACTTCGATTGGTTTACCGGTATTTGAGACCAGCGCTCCTCGCTTCATGCCATAAACATCTTTCAATGCGACACAGCGGACTAAACCTTCACCCAAGACTGCTTCAACTTCGAGAGTAACTATTCCTAAATTTTTATCATCAATTTTGAGAGCATCATATACATGAGGTGTTTGACCTTCGGGAAACTGCACATCGATGACTACACCTCTTATTGATATAACTTTTCCTTGTATCATAATCGTATTTAAAATACTAAATATTAATTTTCAAATTTTAATTACTTTCTACACTTTCTTTTGCCGTAATCATATCCAAAAGCTCGTTTGTTATTTTTTCTTGCCGCAATCTATTTGCAAGAAGTGTCATTTGATAAATGATCTCAACCGCATTGTCGGTGGCACTTTTCATTGCCATCATGCGCATTGAGTGCTCAACCGCCTCACTACTTATGATTGCTCCTCGAATCGTGTATTCAAGAAAGCTTTTCAAAAGTTCTTCTAAAATTTCTGCGGCCGATGGTTCAATAATCAGATCAAACCCTTTCAAATTCTGCTCCTTGTCTTTATTTGATTCAGCTTCTTCATCAAGAATAGACAATGGTAACAGTGTCTTTTTTACTTGATCAGACCGTAACGTTGAAACAAACTGATTGTATGAAATGGATACCGATGTATATTTTCCCGTGCTGTATTGCTCAAGTAAATAATCAAATAATGCCGATGCTTCAAGTATCAGATTTCCTCCGGAAAAATCTGCAATAATAGTGGCATCTTTCAATCTACTAAAAAACTGCGTTCCTTTTGAACCGACCGTCACAATGTCAACATTTTTAAAGCTTGGATACAATGACAATAAATGTCGAAACAAACTAACATTAAACGATCCAGCAAGTCCTTTATTTGACGAAACAACTACCAATAATTCGCGCTTTGCGCCTGACGTATCTACTTGTAATATTTTTGAAAAAGATGGATCAATTTTTTTGGAAAGAGTTGCAATCATTTCAGTAAGTCCATCTCTGTATGGCCTACCTTCCACTTCAAGCAGTTGAGCTTTCCGCATCTTAACTGCAGAAACCATCTGCATTGCCTTCGTGATCTTTTTTACATTCTTGATCGACTTAATTTTTTTTCGTACCGTCCTGATATTCATGCAAAGTGTTCTCAATGTCATTCCCGTGAAAACGGGAATTCAAGCTGGATCCCCGCATGCGCGAGGATGACAATAATATATTAACTATCCTTATCCGGCATATTATCTTTTACAAATTTTCCCAATTCTTTTTCAACCTTTTCAGAAATAATTTTTTCTTTATTTATCTCCGCAAGAAGACCTTTAGCCCGCGTTCTCAAGTCAGAAAGATATCCCTGTTCAAATTCAGTGACTTGATCAAGGGTGAGGTCATCAAGATACCCATTGGATCCCGCCCAGATAATAGCTACTTCTTCTGCTAAATTGTACGGATTACTTTGTTTTTGTTTGAGAATTTGAGTCATTTTAGCTCCACGATTGAGTTGCTTTTTTGTTTGTTCATCAAGATCTGACTCAAACTGTGAAAATGCGCTCAGCTCTCGATATTGTGCAAGATCAAGCTTTAGTTTTCCCGCTACTTGTTTCATTGCCTTGGTTTGAGCTGCTGATCCGACTCGAGATACTGAAAGTCCGACATTTACTGCAGGTCGTACCCCAGAGTTGAATAAATCAGTTTCTAAAAATATTTGCCCATCAGTAATTGAAATAACATTGGTTGGAATATAAGCAGATACATCATTTTCCAATGTTTCAATAATGGGAAGACCGGTGATTGATCCTCCACCATATTTTTCATTCATACGACACGACCTTTCAAGAAGTCGTGAATGAAGATAAAAGACATCTCCAGGATACGCCTCACGACCCGCCGGTCGTCTCAAAATCAGTGATACCTGACGATATGCCCATGCATGCTTTGAAAGATCATCATAAACAATGAGTACATCCTTGCCGCGATCCATAAAATATTCAGCAATTGCAGTCGCAGAATATGGTGCAAGATATTGTAAGGTCACCGGGTCAGAAGCTGATGCATTTACGACAACAGTATAATCCATTGCTCCTTTTTTCTTCAAAAGTTCAATAGTTGTTGCGACTTTTGAATTTTTCTGACCGATTGCACAATAGACACAAATCATATCCTGGCCCTTTTGATTGATGATCGTATCAATTGCAATGGTTGTTTTACCTGTACCACGATCTCCAATAATGAGTTCTCGTTGACCACGACCAATAGGAATAAGCGCGTCAACTGCCTTAATTCCTGTTTGAACTGGCTGAGAAACAGATTGTCGTTTTACAATTCCTGATGCCTGCCTTTCTATTTGATAATATGTTTTTGATTTGATACTTGCGCCATCATCCAGTGATCGCGAAAGGGGATCAACAACACGTCCCAATAAATCTTCACTGACTGGTATCGAGAGGGTGATTCCTGTTCCTTTTGCTTTTTGACCCGCGGTTATTCCGAGATAATCTCCGAGAACAATCGCTCCCGCTTCATCTTCCAAAAGGTCAATAATCATGGCCTTTTCTCCATTTTCAAATTCAATCAAGTCACCATACCCAATATTATCAAGGCCTGAAAGTGTCACCACGCCATCCTTAACCTCTGTTACATACCCAATTTCTCGAGATTCAATGTGGATTCCTTTTCGAGATTTGAGTTCCTTTTCGATTTGTTCGATATATTGATCAAGCTGTTTCATAAAGAGTATGTTCTAATGATAGTAATTCTGAATTCAAAGAAAGATCGATGACACTTGAGTCAAACTGAATGGTAAAACCAGCAAGAATATCTGATGATTCTTCGACGATAATTTCTGCTTTATTCAGTAACTGAATTCGTTTCTTCAGTGACTCAATTTCTTCTGCAGATAATTTGTACGCTGCACGAATAACAACGCGTGGTTTCTGATCGTCGCTTGTTTTTTTCAGCAAATATTGTTTTAACTCCTCTTTCAGTACTGGGTCTATTCTCATAATAATTACATAATTTACATAAAAACCAATTCGACGAATCAGTCTTCTACATTTATTTTTGGTAATTTATTCGTAATATTCTTTGTAATTGCTTTTTGCGCATCAATTGAAAGATAATCTTTCAAGGCACCTTCTACAAGCATTACGCTTACCTGAGCGATCTTTTTTCGCATTTCCTTATACAATTTTTGTTTCTCTTCCTCAATCTGATCATGACCACGAAGAATGATTGCATCTGCTTGCTTTTTTGCATCTTCAATAAGCTCATTCTTTACTTTTTCTGCATCTTTCTTTCCCTGAGCAAGTGCAGCATCAAGTGCTACTCTTCGTTCTTTGTTCATCTTTCTATCTTTTTCCTCAAGCACCGACTTACGATCTTCAAGCTCTTCTGCAAGTTTAGCCCGAAGCTCTTCATCTTCCTTCTGTTTTTTCAAAAACTTGAGAAGTGGAGCCGATATAAATTTTCGGAAAATAAAATAAAAAATAGCAAAGCTGACGATTTGAGCAATAATCAGTTTGAGATCTATTCCTAAATTCTCCATATTTCAGTTGATAAAGTAATAATCTTAAACGACAAATTTAATAATAAGTGCAACAACCAGAGCAAAAATCGCGATTGATTCTGCAAATGCTGCGGCAAGAATCATCGTTGTGCGGATTGGAGCCTCAGCTTCTGGATTTCTCCCCAAAGCTTCCATTGCTTTACTTCCAATAAGTCCGACACCCAAACCCGGTCCGATTACGCCAACGCCAATTGCAATTGCGGTCGCAAGAAGTCGCATTGTTTCAGTTTCCATATGTTATGTAATAAATAAATAATAATAAATTTAAATACGTGCCATTAATGATGCGAGACTGCCATATTAATAAATACTGCAGACAACATCACAAATACTAATGCCTGTACTAACCCAACAAATATCTCCATCAGAAACATCGGTGCAACTATAAAAGAAAAGAATACCGGCAATAAGAACGGAACAATCGTCAATAATACCTCACCGGCAAATATATTTCCATATAATCGAAACCCGAAAGAAATAATTCGAGCAAATTCTTGAATGATCTCAAGCGGTCCAAGCATGATCATGATCGGATCGCGAAAATCAAAGTATTTTTGTAGATGTTTTTTTGGACCTAAAAATTTAAATCCATATAGTTGAGTCATGAATACCGAAATGAGCGCAAGAGCTACGGTTGTATTCAGGTCGGCGGTACCACCCCGAAGTAATGGAATTTTCCCGCTTTCATGACTCACTTCATCAACATTTTCTTCAAGATCGGCCTCTTCATTGAGAACAATTACTTCTGATGAATCAGTCGTTTCAGTAATAACTTCGTTGTGTGAATCAGCTGTAGTTTCTTCAATTTCAACTGGTTGTTCAGATTCAGTGATCTTTTCCTTTGACAATTCATCAGTGTAAACACTTTCCTCCTTAATGACTTCTGTTGAATTAACTTGCGGTTTAATTAGAATTGAACCTACTCCCGGTATCAACCCGGACCAATTTGACATAAGAATAAAAAAGAAAAAAGACCCAAGAAGTGCATAAAATACGGTAACTTTTTCGCGAAGTATCGATTCAAACATGCCATACAAACCAACAAAAATCGAATGTAGTGCATAAAATCGAAGGCTTCTCTCTTCTTTTTGAAGCTCACTATAGTAATATCGAGCAATAAAGCTAAATATAAATACAACAAGGGTTGTTACGATAAAGGAGTTTGTTATAGGAAATCCGAGAATTTCAAAAACTGTTTCTCCCTTAATACTTATATGCGGACTCATCCTTTTTTATACAGTTTATATAAATTATAGAATATTGATATTGTACCAAATACAATTCCAATTAGAGTAAACGTTCCTTGTGTTCCAAATTTATTATCAAGATATATACCACCAGCAACGCCAATAATGAGTGGTACGACAAGATACATTCCAAGATTAAAATACTCCGGTGGAATATTAAGATCTCGTTCTGACTTTCTTGGTTGTTTTGTAATAACTTTCTCAATATCTCCGTCCTCGTTCATCTTGCTATATACGTGACTTTTTGGCTGTGCCATTATTTCCTTTTCAATTATAGTATAGGGATATTCAATATAATATGCGTAACAGCTATGCATTTTACTCTTGATCTACCGATCTGGTTCGAACATCTAAATTTACCGCCTTATCGAGCAAGAGGCTTACTTCTCCTTCACGTTCAGAAACTTTTGCCCGAAATAATATTACCGAACTTGTTTCGCACTCATTTTTTATATGAGCATATGTTTTTGGAAAAACGACCATTTCTATCGTTCCCGATATATCATTTATCTGCATGAATGCCATCTCCGCATTTGTTTTTTTTGTTTTAACAATCTTCTTGCTTGAAATTGTTCCCGCAAATACAAACGTCTTATCAACATCATCAGGAGTAAGTTCGCCAATGCGTTTATTAACCTTCTTGTTGATAATTGCTGCATGCTTTTCCATTGGATTTCTGGTGATCAAAAATCCTATCACCTCTTTCTCAAATTCAATGAGCTTTTCTTCAGGATATTCTGAAATTTGAGTGAAGGAATCAATTGCATATCCTTTTTGTTCATGTTGTCCAAACAGTCCAAATTGTCCATCAGCTTTTTTGTCTCTTGCTTTGGCAATTTCTGTTGAAAGTTGAGGATATGCCATGAGAAGAGATGCTTTCGTTCCAAAAGCATCAAAAGCGCTCGACTTGATAAGACTTTCTACCGTTCGTTTATTCACTTTACGTAAATCTACCCGATAGAGAAACTCACTAAATGAGGGGAAATCGCCTTCTTTCTCTCGTGATTCGATAATTGAATCTATTGCAGAGGATCCAACATTTTTTATGGCCGACATGCCAAATCGAATTGAACGTCCTTCAATCGAAAATTTATAAACAGATTTATTGATATCAGGGGGTAAAACTTTAATTTTCATTCGTTTTCCCTCCTCAAGCGCTTGTGCCATCTTGAATTCACGTTGTGGACCAGCAACACCTTGAAGTTCTGCAGTCATAAGCGCGGTCATAAACTCAACCGGGTAGTTTGCCTTCATGTAGGCGGTCCAATATGCAATAAGGGCATATGATGTCGCATGAGCTTTATTAAAACCATATGCCGCAAACTTTTCCATAAATCCAAAGATTTGTTCTGCAAGTTTCTTTGTATATCCTTTTTTATACGCCCCCTCGATGAAATTCAATTTTCCTTCTTTCATAAGTTTTTTCTTCTTCTTTCCCATCGCCATACGTAAAAGGTCTGCTTCGCTTTTCTTAAATCCTGCAAATTCAACGGCAATATCCATAACCTGTTCCTGATAAACTAAGATTCCATAGGTATCCTCCAATAAGGGTCGGAGATCTTTGTGAAGATAGCGTACTGATCGTGGATTCTTTTTTCCTTTGATGAATGTCGGAATCAGATCCATCGGGCCGGGACGGTAGAGTGCTACCATAGCAGTGATATCCGTCAATTTTGAGGGTTGAAGTTCCCGCGCCAGTCGGCGCATACCACTTGACTCAAGTTGAAATACGCCAATCGTTTCTCCTCGACTCATGAGTTCAAACGTTTTTGTATCATCAAGCGGAACTTCGTGTATATCAATATCATCACCCGTAAATTCCTTCACATAACTTAACGCTTCTTCAAGAATTGAGAGGTTTCGCAATCCCAAAATATCTGCTTTCATAAGTCCTACTGCCTTATCTTCTGATACTGCATTCAAATCAAGACAGTACATATCGTACTGAGTAATGATTTTTCCTTCCTTATTATCAAGTTGCAGAGGTACATAATCTATAAGTGGTTTATCAGCAACGACTACCGCAGCAGCGTGCACCGAGAAATGACGTGGCAAACTTTCAACTCTCCGTGCAATATCTATAACCTTTTTTACTTCTTCTTCAGCATTGTATGAAAGTTTGAGGTTTGCAGATTCTTCCATAGCGCCATCTATTGACATTTTAAATCCTTGTTTTCCTGCGGGGATCATTTTTGAAATACGATCACCCTGTGAGTATGAATAACCCAATGCTCGTGCTACATCGCGTACTGCCATCTTGGCTTCCATTGTCCCGAAGGTTATGACTTGTGCGACATGATCTGAACCATATTTGAATGATATATATTTAATGACTTCATCTCGACGTTTATCTGAAAAGTCTATATCAATGTCAGGAGGGGTTGGACGATCTGGATTTAAAAAACGTTCAAATGGGATATTATATTGAAGTGGATTGATGTCAGTTATCCGCAGAACATATGAAACCAATGATCCCGCTGCAGATCCTCGACCCGGACCAACGGCAATTCCTTGATCTTTTGACCAGGTAACAATATCCTGAACAAACAAGAAATAGGGGGCGTATCCCTTGTTGTTGATAATATCAAGCTCATAATCCAATCGCTCAGTGATGGCTTTATCATCAAATCCCTTTATGCGATCCTTCTTTTTGTAGGTAAGTTCACGTAAATATGATTCATTTGTGTAGCCTTTCGGAAGGTCGTATTTGGGCAAGATAAGCTTTCCATACGGTATTTCGACGTTACATTTATCAGCAATTTTCACCGTATTTTCAATTGCTTCTGGATAATCATGAAACAGCTCTCGCATCTCTGCCTCAGACTTGAAGTAATAGTCAGGAATATCGATCATGCTCATGGGTCTATTTTTTTCAAAAATGGCACGCTGTGTCTGGATACAGAGCAAAATCTCCTGTGCATATGCATCCTCTTTTTCCAAATAATGAACGTCATTGGTTGCGACAAGGGGAATATTATATTTACGAGAAAAAGAAACAAGTACCTTATTGACCGTATCAAGCTCTTCAAGATTTGGGTGTCGTTGGAGCTCAATATAAAAATCATCCCCGAATAGTTTGTGGTACCTCTGTAATAATTCCTCTGCTTGTTTAATCTGATCTTGCAAGATGAGCTGCGGGATCTCACCACCCAGACAACTTGTTGTGGCAATAAGTCCTGCGTGGTATTTTTCAAGAAGTTCCCAATCTACTCGAGGTTTGTAATAAAAACCCTCTAAGTTTG
This sequence comes from Candidatus Roizmanbacteria bacterium CG_4_10_14_0_2_um_filter_39_13, assembly GCA_002792315.1. Lineage (GTDB taxonomy): Bacteria > Patescibacteriota > Microgenomatia > UBA1406 > GWC2-37-13 > UBA1450. The sequence continues at coordinate 29,505 of PFOB01000077.1, forward strand.
CATATGACACCAGTTTCATCAGATTTTGATATCCCTGAAAATTTTTTGCAAAAACAAGAAGATGAAAGGCATTTTTCTCTCCTTTATCGGGTTTCTCTTTTCGAGATCCTTTTGCTTTATACAGTTCACATCCAATGATTGGTTTAATTCCCGCATCTTTTGCCGCTATATAAAACTTGAAAGCACCATAAAGTGCGCCATGATCGGTGATTGCAACCGCAGACATCTTGTGCTTTACTGCCTTTGCAATTAGATCTTTGACGCGACACATCCCATCGAGAAGTGAAAACTCTGAGTGTACGTGAAGATGGACAAAAGACATGGTGATATTATAACGTATTGTAAAACATGTAGGTGCGATAGGTGATCGAGCTGGAGGGTTCTCAACAGAGCGGAGCACAAGCGAGCACTGGCGGGAGGATAAGCGAGAGCAGAATCTATTGCAACTTAGCCAAAAGAATCTTATGCACTTCCTGAGGATCAGCTTGACCCTTCATCTCTTTCATTACCTGCCCAATAAAGAATCCAATCAAACCCACTTTTCCGCCTTTGTATTGTTCAACCTGATTTGCATATTGTGCAATAACACCATCAATCACTTGGGTCAGTTTCTCTGAATCTACTTCGATAGGTTTGTGCAGCGCGATAAATTCCTTCAGAAACTCTTCTTGAGATATGCTTGTGGGAATGCGTTTATTTATTATTGCATTTGCAACTGCGTTTTGAATATTCTTTGATTTTACGAGAATATCAATATTTTGTAATGTTTTATCAGAGATAATTGAATCAAAAAATTGTGCAGTTTTCATCCTTCGTGTCAAAATAAATGCATCTGCATACTTGAGATCATAATCTTTTATATAGCGAGCAACCTTTTGATGCGGTAATTCAGGAAGAGTTTTGCGAAGATCCTCAATTTCATGATCGACAAATACCATTGGCGGAATGTCTGGTTCAGGAAAATAGCGATAATCCTGGGCTTCCTCCTTTGATCTTTGAGAAAAAGTAATTCCTTTTTTATCATCATATCCCCGTGTTTCTTGCGGTGGCGTTTCTCCTTTATCGAGAAGCTTGGTTTGTCGGATTAGTTCAAAATCAATAGCTTTTTTTGCAAAGTTAAATGAGTTAATGTTTTTTACCTCAACTTTGTAGTTTGGTAAGTTTTTCATTCTCTCTTCTTTGTTTGAAATAATACTGAGCGATATATTTGGCTCCATGCGCATACTTCCTTCTTCCATATTTGCATCAGATACATCAAGGTACCGAATAATAGTATGAAGCTCTTCAAGAAATATTTTCACATCCTCGGCGTTGTCAAAATCTGGTTCGGTCACGATCTCAACCAATGGGACGCTGGAACGGTTGAAATCAACCAATGTGTCTTTGCCGGTATGAGTCAGCTTTCCCGTATCTTCTTCAAGATGTACTCGAGTAATGCCGATCTTTTTTGATGTTTCTGTTTTTGGATTTTGAATCTCAAACGTACCATGCTCTGCAAGAGGCTCATCATATTGACTGATCTGATAAGCTT
>PFOB01000070.1 GCA_002792315.1 Candidatus Roizmanbacteria bacterium CG_4_10_14_0_2_um_filter_39_13
CGCAAGATATTGTCATGGCACAGATTGCCGAAAGTTTTGCACGGGAGAGCTTTGAGATTGACGTATGGGAGGAAGTTCATGCTCCCGCGCGCCGCCGGAAAATGTATTTTGATGGTGAGAAAACGCTCGCAACATATATAAACTCAGTCACCGACCTTGATGATATGGTCGGGCTCCTGACATCCTTTTCGATTGAGTGGAATAAAATTCACCACAAATTGCAATCATTTTCCAAAAAATTTGATCAATCAAACGAGGATGAGGTGCAAAGAATATTAGAAATTGATGATGACAATTGGAGAAGGATTTCTCGTATTTGGGATACTGACACAATGAAGCGACTCGAAATAATTAAATCAAAAAAACTTTCCTTTTCCATCCGACTTCTTCGCGGCCATTATGTCGATTATAAAAAGGCGGCTCAACGATGGTTTGAGTATATAATCGAAAACACTCAACATAAAGATTTGCGGAACAAGCCATTTTATTTTATTTCTTCAAATACCCATAGCATTGTAAACAATCTCACGGGCTGGGTGACCAAGGTTGAGCCGGAGCTTATTTCCTACCTTGAAGAGCACAAAATGGAACGACTTCTTGAATATTGGAAACAAATCGAAAAAGGAGAGTATGATGGATCGCGTGAAAATTTTCTCTGGTACATTCTCAAAAAATATGAAGTAGATCATCCGGAAGTGAGAAAACAACGGGAAAAGTATGAACGATCTTTAGGAATTGATTTTATTGAAGCCAAACACTATTTGGATATCAATGCACAGGTTATTCCTTTGAAAGCCATTCAAAATTCCGGACTTGCCGGAAAGCTTGATTGTGACCTTGCTTCTCTTGCAAACTCTGAAGCACATATCCTAAATATTGATTATCCTCTCGGATCCGGTGCCTACATGGTGTTATCTACCATTCTTCGCAATGTGAATAATCCACAAGGCGTATACATTCTCGGGAAAGCCTCATTTCTCAAAGGGAATTTGGGAGATATTGGTTTGCCAAAGCAAATATTTGATACCTATACAAATAATACGTATCAACTCGAAAATGCTTTTACCAAAGAGTATTTCAAAGAATTTAAAACCGGCTCGGTTGTCGACAACCAAATGGTCGTTTCGACAAAAGGAACACTTCTTCACCCCAATGAGGTGATTCGGAAGTTTTTTGATAAAGGATATTCAATTATCGAGATGGAGGATGGTCCCTATCTCAATGCATTATATGAGACAACTCATTTTAATCGATATCCAGAAGAAGAAGAAATAATAATGAGTCGAGACCCAATAGATATCGGCATTATTCACTATGCCTCTGATACGCCGTATACCAAGGCAATTACTCTTGGAACGCGTAACTTGGGCTATGAAGGAGTAGAGGCAACCTATGCATCCTCTCTTGCGATTTTAAAGAGAATAGTGGAGCATGCAACTCGTGTATAATCTAAACGTATGAATGCAATAACTGCCCTACCGAAGTTTGAATTACCGACTATATTTGTCATTTTTGGCGTGACTGGAGACTTGGTAAAGAAGAAAATTCTCAAAGCACTCTATCATTTATATCGAAAAAAACGACTTCCTGCACGCTTTCGCGTCTATGGATTTTCTCGACGTGACTATGATGATGAAAAACTTCAAACATATCTTCGTGAAATTATGGAGTCTCAAAAATACAAAGATCCAGAGCAATTTGATGCGTTTCTGGCAGCATTTTACTATGTAAAAGGGGATTTTAGCACAAAAAGTGCGTATGAAGATCTGGCAAAAACATTGGGACGCATTGATGGCGAGTGGAGTATTTGCTCGAATAAACTTTTTTATCTGGCTGTTCCTCCTGCATCATATTCAGATATCGTCACAAACCTTCATAATTCTGGTCTTACTGAGCCATGTAGTCCAGAAGAAGGATGGACGCGCGTTATTCTTGAAAAACCATTTGGTACCGATCTCACAACCGCACTTGAACTTGATACACAGCTCGGAACTCTTTTTAAAGAAGAACAAATTTATCGAGTCGACCATTATTTAGGAAAAGAAACGGTCAAAAATATTTTGGTGTTTCGCTTCAGTAATTCATTCCTTACTCCATCGTGGAACAAAAATTATATTGAAAAAATTGAAGTCCGTCTTCTTGAATATTTGGATGTACAGGGTCGTGGAGATTTTTATGATAAGGTTGGTGCACTGCGCGATGTTGGTCAAAATCATATGCTTCAACTTTTGGGATTATTCATCATGGATCATCCATACAAATTTATTCCAGAAGATATCAAAAACAAACGAAGTGAAGCTCTTGCATCTCTTCATATCATGGACGCATCAGAGGTAGGAAAAAAGACATTTCGAGGTCAATACAACGGGTATCTTCAAGAAAAGGGAGTTTACCCCAAATCACAAACCGAAACATATTTTCGGATAGTGGCACGATCAGATCTTCCCGATTTTGACGGAGTACCTCTTATTTTGGAAAGTGGCAAGGCTTTGGAGCGCGAGATGATAGAAGTTGTCGTGACCTTTAAAGAAACACCGCTCTGTCTTTACGGCATTGAGGGAGAGCAGAAAAACACATTACATTATCACATCAGGCCAGATGAGAAAATTACGATGAAATTTTTTGCCAAAAAACCGGGGTTTTCCAATGAAACAGCCGAACATGAGCTTGGGTTTGATTATAATAAAGCATACAGTAAAGAGCTTTTTGTCGATGATTACGAATCGCTCTTATTTGATATTATTCGAGGAGATCAGACATTATTTGTTTCAACTCAGGAAATCTTGAGCGAATGGAAGTTTATCGAGCCGATCATAAAAACATGGCGAAATCAAAATATTCCTCAGCTCATTGAGTATGAAAAAGGTAAAAATATTGAAATAAAAAGTTAATTAACACATATGAATCACGAAATTGGCATCGTAGGGCTAGGAAAAATGGGAAAAGGAATTGCACAGCAACTTAATGCAAAAGGCTGGCGCGTCATTGTCATGAATCGATCGCGTGAAAAAGTTGATGAAGCGGCAAAAGAAGGAATGATTCCGGCATATTCATATCAAGAACTGGCCTCAAAATTTGAACAAAAACCACGCATTATTTGGCTCATGCTTCCCGCTGGAGACGCGACAGAAGAAGCTATTTTCGGAACTGATGGTATTGCACAATATTTAAACAAAGGAGACATTGTGGTGGATGCGGCAAACTCGTTTTACAAAGATGACGCGCCCCGAGCTCAAAAACTTTCAGAAAAAGGAATACAATATATTGATGTTGGCGTGTCAGGAGGGCCAGCAGGTGCACGAAATGGCGCGTGTCTCATGGTTGGGGGAGCAAAAGAACTATTTACCAAACTTGAGCAGTTGTATAAAGATGTTTCGGTTGAAAAGGGATATGCACATTTTGAAGGTGTTGGCGCTGGTCATTTTGTAAAAATGGTACATAATGGGATCGAATATGGCATGATGCAGGCTATAGGAGAGGGATTTAATGTGATGAAACAGTCTGATTTCAACCTTGATATGGGTGAAGTTGCACGGATTTATAATCAAAAAAGTGTGATAGAATCGCGACTTATCGGGTGGCTTTCCGAAGCGTACAAAGAATTTGGTGCAAATCTTGATGAGATCTCTGGATCCATCAGTCATAGTGGAGAGGGAAAATGGACCGTTGAGACGGCAGAAGAGATGAATGAGCCAGTACCGGTGATAAAAGAATCATATGAGTTTCGCGTGCAGTCGAAGGAAAATCCAAGCTATGTGGGGAAAGTGGTATCAGCTCTTCGAGGGCAATTTGGCGGACACCCAGTAAAGAAAAAATAATTGTTATTCCTGCGCCTGCCCGCCTCTGGAGGGAAGGCAGGAATCTTGTTTTATTTCAATTTCGCTCGATACCAAATTTTCTATACTTAGCGGGGCCCCTTCCGTTCATTTCATTCACGGTTTCCGAATCGTCTAGAAAATTGGTATCTTCGCTCGTATTTACTATTAATTACATAAAAAAATGAACTATTCAAAAATCATCGATATTTCCATTCCATTAACCGAAAAGACCATTGTGTATCCGGGAAATCCGCAAATAAAGATTGAAGAGATCAAAAGTGAAGCAAGTAAATCGATTATTTCTCAAATCACCTCAGGGTCGCATAACGGTACACATATTGACGCGCCACGACACGCAATAACTGATGCAAAAAGTATTGACGAGCTTCCCCTTGATATTTTTATGGGTTCGTGCCGGGTCCTCGATTGTACGGGAGATACAAGTTCAATATCAAGAGATACGTTAGAATCTCATTCGGTTTTGAATGGTGAGCGAATACTTCTTAAAACCACCAATTCTTTGCGAGGATTTGATGAATTTCATCCTGATTTTGTGTATCTCTCACCAGAAGGCGCTGAATATCTGGCAGCAGCTGGAGCAATTCTGGTCGGAATTGATTATCTTTCCATAAAGCAAAAAGACTCACAAGATAATAGACCTCATACACTTCTTTTAGAAAAAGATATTCCAATCATCGAGGGAATCGATCTTTCTCAAGTTGAGCCAGGAGAATATATCTTGGTCGCATTTCCACTCAAATATGTGGGTATTGATGGAGCGCCAGCACGGGTCGTGCTACTGAAATAACCATTTCATAGTGAGTCAATTTCGCTCGACACCGAATTTTCTATACTTAGCGGGGCCCCTTCCGTTCATTTCATTCACGGTTTCCGAATCGTCTAGAATATTGGTATCTTCGCTCAATTACTTTCTCATGTTTTTATTCCAGAACCTTCAACACATTCCACCATGCCTTGATATAGTCTGGTCTCAGGTTTTGATACTTGAGATAATATGCATGTTCCCAGACATCAAGTCCAATGAGAGGGGTGTCGCCCTTAAGATAGGGCGAATCTTGATTTGGAGTCGAGTAAATCTTCAATTCTCCAACAGAATCGACAAGCCATGCCCAGCCTGATCCAAACCGAGTTGTTGCGACATTTCCAAACTCTTCTTTAAACGATTCTACCGATCCAAACGTTGATTTTACTCTTTCTTGAAGAGCTTCATCAACCTGCTTTTCTGGTCCCATAATCTCCCAAAAGTGAGAATGATTGAGATGGCCTCCACCATTGTTAATAAAAGCAGTTTTATCTTCTTCTGATAGTCCAAGTGAATCAACGCCTTTCATGAGCTCAACGAGGTCTTTCCCCTCAAGTGTTGGATTTTTTTCAATAACTGCATTTAATTTCGCAACATATCCTGCATGGTGCTTATCATGATGAATATGCATGGTTTGCTCGTCAATATGTGGTTCTAACGCACTAAAGTCATATGAAAGGTCCGGTAATTGATGTGACATAAAAAATAAGGGTAAATGGTAACTCCGGTACTCATTGTACTTGATATGCAAGAATGATCAAGAGAGGGGATATTATGAGGTTATTTTAAACATCTTAAAGATTGTTTTGACAATCCAAGATACGGTCGACCCTTTTGTTTTATGGTGATCTTTTACATCAATTGATCCTTGAATTGGTGGGTCAATCCATGCTGAAAGAATGATCCATTCCTTTTTATCATTTTGCTTTGCTATGAGCGTAACCGAGTAAGAATCAATTTTTTTGGTAAACTCTTGGCTCCCACCAGATTTACCTTGTTTTGAGCCATCGGGGAAGCGAAATGTTTTCCAGGCATATTCTTGGGGGATTTTACGATCTTTGAGCCGCTCTAATGCATGATTGGTCCAAATGATTCCTTGATATGTGCGACTATATCCCATAAAATTGATTGTATCAGACTGAATTCAAGGGAAAGTGTGCTATAATATTATAGGCTAATAAATTTATTGTCTATGAAAAAGTTTTTGAACATTTATCTTGCGACAGCACTATTTTTCTCAATCATGGGATTGACGATTCTCGCTCCCGTCAATGCAGAGGGCGCCCTTTTTGATGCACAAAACCAGGCGTCAAATGAAATGGTTGTACAAATCGATGGGACCGTTTCTGACAAAATTCAACAAGATAATGTGTATTTTATATCCGGTGATTTTTCTGAAGCGCAACTGAATAATGGTCCATTGGTTGAGCGAAATAACATGATTATTCTCAATCTAAAGGATAAACGGTTTGCGTACTGGCAAATAGATACGGATGGCCCGGTGTTTGATTTGGAAATTGGCAAAAATCTATTGTTTATTGGAGGATCATTTGAGATGGTTGATGGAGTTCTCCAAAAGAATAGTGCTATTTTTGATATTAATACAAAAAAAATACTTACTGATTATACCGGAACAAATTTTCCGGTAAATTCATTTGCGCAGTTTGAAAATACGGTTTTTGTTGGAGGGTCTTTTACACAAATGGTTGACACAGACAAGCAGTTTTTGGCATCCTATGATACGGAAAAGAGAGTTATCACTTCCTGGAATCCACAACTCAATGGAATAGTGAATGATATGGCTATTTACAAAAATAGACTCTATGTGGTTGGAGAATTTACGAAAGCAAATGACGTTGAGAGAAAATATGCGGCATCCTTTTTACTTCCGGAAGGAGAGCTTACCAATTGGATAGTTGCGGCAGATGGACCAATTAAAGAAATTGATGTTGCCGAAAATGCCATTGTGCTTCTGAGTGATGTGAGCGAACCCATCTCAGCTGAATTTGATACGTCAAGTGTTGATAAAACCGCCATTTCATCAATTGTGCTCAGTCAAGAGGAGATTGTGCGAGAAGGGTTAAGTATTAATATTGACGAGTTTGGTTTCAAAATTCCAACTCTCGGAGATCTTTTGACCTTTGCCATCCGTGCATTCTTTGTCATTGCTGGTCTTGCAGGACTGTTTTATCTTCTTCTTGGAGCGCTTGCGTGGGTAACATCAGGAGGAGACAAGGATTCGGTAAAAGCGGCGCGAGAAAAAATACAAGCTGCGGTAATTGGAATGATTTTAATTGTTGCGGTTCTTGGAATCGTATGGACTCTTGAGCAGGTGATATTTAATCGAAGAATATGTCTTGGCTTATCCTGTCCACTCACTCTGCCATCGCTTATTGAACCAAACTAAAATGATCCGTTTTTGACTCTTCCACGTCTCCTCATTTCTTTTTGGTAGATTTTTTGAAATTCTTCACTCAATCGATCAATCTCATCGTCTTCAAGGTTTTCAAGATAAAGAAGCGAATTACGAGCGGACTTGGTGGATCGTATGAGCTCATCAAGTTTGAGTTGAATAGACCGAGCATCACGGTTTTGGGTATTTTGAATGATAAAAACCATGAGGAAGGTGATGATGGTCGTGCTCGTATTTATAACAAGTTGCCAGGTATCTGAATAATTAAAAAATGACCCAGAAAAACCCCACGAAATTATGACAACAACAGCAAGAAGAAATGTTAGTGGTCTGCCTGCAATAAGAGATATTTTCTGAGCAAACAAACGAAATTTTTCATTTATCATATAATGATTGTAATATAATTTGTGAGAACATGAAGTCAGATTATTGGATTAATAATTATTAATTAATATTGGAGGAAATACCTATGTCAATTGGAGGAATTTTACTTTCGGTGGTTTCGTATATGATTATTGGCTCATTTTGGTATTCGGGGGCATTTCTGGGAAAAGTATGGCAAAAATTGGTCGGTCTCAATATGGATACTATGGACAAGGATAAGATGATTAAGGCAGTAATCAGCAGTGCAATTGCAGCCTTTATCATGGCAACTGTCTTGAATTACTTTATTGTCGAGTTTGAGGTAGAGACGCTCATTCAGGCACTCATTTTTGGTGCAATGGTCTGGGTTGGATTTTCAGCTACAACAATACTTATCACCAACTCGTATCAACAAAAGCCAATTCTTCTCACCCTTGTTGATGGTGGATATCAGCTCGTGAGCCTGCTTGCGATGAGCGCTATCCAGTTTTACCTGATTTAAAGGTGTATGGCAGTCTGGAGGGTATATGGACCCACCACAGTACGTTTGATGGACAAGGCGATCCCTCCAACACCTAGATCTGTGCCAATCGAGTGTGAAATAGATCGGACATAGGTGCCACTTGAGCAGGAAACAGTACAAGGGAGTTTGATGAGTTTGCAATCGGGATTATTTGTGAAAACCGCTTTCCAACAGGATAAAATCTGCTTTTGGCGAAATTCTCCTTCGACTGTTTGGATTCTTGAGACAATTTCTGGATATATATCTGCAAGATTGACCTTAAATATGTTGTTGAGCTTGATTGAGTGGATGGTGATTTTTTTACTGGGGATTGTTATTTGATCGATTTTTCCTTCCCGTGCCCAATAATACAGTGGTTTTCCGTTCACTCGTGCTGCAGAATAGGGGGGATAGGGCTGTTCCCAAGTACCAATATATGTTTCCAATAGCGATTTGACCGTTTTTCTGACATCTTGCAATTGAGTTGCATTAATGTCTTGCTGTATCAATCCAAGAACGTCATAGCTGTCAGTTTCAAGACCCAAAAGAACCTCAAATTCATATGTTTTATCGAGTCGTTCGTATTCTTTTCTGTGTTTATTTTCATCACCAACAAGAAGAAGGAGCAGTCCTTCAGCCATGGGGTCCAGACGCCCTGCATACCCAATTTTCATTCCTATATACTCAGGTTTGAGTATTTGGAGTTTTTTGATCATTTGAAGGGGGGTGAGGGAGAGGGGTTTGTTGAGAAGAACGATGGGATTCATTGGGTACATGATAGACGGAAGCATAGCAAATGTCGATTGAAGAAATACGAAATAATAACCCACTTCATTTAATGGTGATACACAACCGTCATACACGTAGTTACCTCAGCACCTTGGCAACATTTGAGACGGAGTAAGACAATTAAGCGAAAGGTGAGGCCGTGAATAATTGTAAAAAG
>PFOB01000016.1 GCA_002792315.1 Candidatus Roizmanbacteria bacterium CG_4_10_14_0_2_um_filter_39_13
ATAAACTGGCTTACAAATGGAATACTATTGAGAGTTATTGAAATATTGGGAAGAAATGGAAGAATGACTACTGCAATAATTGCGTATGAAATAAGCGCTTTCAGTTCGCGGACATGAAGCTCCTCAACCATATTTTTTACTTGATCTTTATATGCAAGGATAATCATGAGTACAACTGCAATGGATAGCACGAGGGGAATTGGCAGTATGTTTATTGCAATAAGAAATCCGATGATAAAACTGATGATTGCTGCAAGTTCTGTTGTTATTCCGGTATCACGGCTGATATAGCTTGAAATAGCGTAGTTTATGATAGTTAGAAGTAAAAAAGTGCCGCTTATGATTGACGAAAGTACCAATTGTTCGCCATTCAGGAGTCCTGCAATTGATCCTAAGAGGGTAGTAAACGCAAAGGTCCGAACGCCAATTAGTGCGCCGGATCTATTTTTATGGTGGTCTTTTTTCTGATGAATCTCACGCTCCAAGCCAATTGCAGCGCCAACTGCAAGTGCGATCAGAAGTTTGAGCGCGGCATTAAGTTCCATACATTAAATGTACCATAAAACACGTGGTTCATGAATCATCCTGAGAATACCTCAATTGATACTCAATGACCGTGTTTGACCTGCTGCAATGTGTACTCCAATCGGGTATAATAAGAATGCGAATTCAGACATTATGTTAAAAAAAGCAGAAAATATACTCTCAAAAATTCCTTCAGCAGACTACGCTGATGTACGGATCGTGGATCAATCTTCAGAAGATGTCGCGACAAAAGATGGAGTTGTTGAAGCTTTAGAATCTTCACAATCACTTGGGTACAATGTTCGCATTCTCAAAGATGGTGTTTGGGGTTTTGCGGCATCGTTTGATTTGAGTGAAAAGGGGATTGATGAAACGATCAAAAAAGCGCTCGCCATTGTCAAGGCCTCAACTGCACATAAAACCTCCAATGTTCAACTCGACGAGCTTGAACCAATTATTGATAGTTACAAAACGCCCATAAAAGAAGACCCATTTCAAGTCCCGATGGAGGAGAAAATAAAGATTCTTCTTGCGGCTGATAATGCACAAAAAGTAAGTGATAAAATTGCGGTCACGCAAGCCTCTTATCAGGCAAACCGCGAGCGAAAATATTTTGTCTCAAGCATCGGTTCAAAAATTGATCAAGATATCGTGTGGACGGGAGCGGGAACCGATACGACCGCAGTTGATGGACCAGAGCTTCAAAATCGCTCTTATCCAAATTCGTTCCGTGGACAAAATCAGACCCGTGGATTTGAGTTGGTTCGTGAGCTTGAGCTTGAGAAACATGCCCCAAAATATGCGCAAGAAGCAGTTGAGCTTCTCACGGCAGATACATGTCCCACCGGAGAATTTGACATCATCCTTGACGGAAATCAACTTGCGCTTCAAATCCATGAAAGCTGTGGTCATGCGGTCGAGCTTGATCGCGTACTAGGTTATGAGGCCTCATATGCGGGCACGAGCTTTTTGACGACAGAAAAATTGTTTAACTTTCAATATGGATCAGATATTGTAAATCTCACCGCAGATGCTACTATCCCGGGTGGTTTGGGAACCTTTGGATATGATGATGAAGGAGTGCCCGCACAACGGACCTATTTAGTGAAGGAAGGGAAGTTTCAAGATTATATTACCTCTCGAGACACCGTTTCAAAACTTCACGACCTAAATCCAAATTATAATAAAAAAAGCAATGGTACAGTACGTGCATCATCGTGGAGTAGATTACCAATGATTCGAATGACCAATATCAATTTAGAGCCCGGTGGAGAAGCGGGGACGGGGAAAGCATGGTCGCTTGATGAGATGATTGCTGATACGAAATATGGTATTTTCATGTCAACCAATCGCTCGTGGAGTATTGACGACCGAAGGTACAACTTTCAGTTCGGTACCGAAATCGCTTGGGAGATCAAAGATGGGAAGCTTGGCCGAATGCTCAAAAATCCGACATATCAGGGAATTACCCCTCAGTTTTGGAACAGTTGTGATGCCATATGTGGACGACCGGAGTGGACGGTCTGGGGGACGCCAAACTGTGGCAAAGGGCAACCAAGTCAAGTGATGTACACGGGGCACGGTGCGAGTCCTGCGCGATTTAAGAAGGTAAAAGTTGGTGTTGTAAAGTGGTAAGAAATAACAAAACTATGTTAGGAGAAGAAAAATTAAAACAAATAGCACAAAAAGCACTCTCATTTTCAAATGCTTACCAAGCTGAAGTATTACTTTCAGTTTCGGGAAATGCATTGACTCGTTTTGCAAACAATCAAATTCATCAGAATGTCGCATGGAAAAATCTGGGAATTTCAGCCCGGGTGATTATTGATAAAAAAATTGGTGTTGCAAGTACGAATGCTTTTGATAATGAGTCCCTCAAAGACGTAATTGCCCGTGCTACCGAGCTTGCCAATCTGCAAGAACCAGATCCCGGATTTGTTTCTCTGCCAAAGCCACAAAAAATAATAAAAGTGTCAGATGATATTCACCATGCAACTGAAGAAGAGATGGCGGCTGGCGCTCATATCGTGATCAAAAAAGCTCAGAAAGAAAATCTGATCGCTTCTGGCGCATATGCAAATGATGTCTCAGAGCTTGCGGTCGCAAACTCACTCGGTGTCTGGGCACATCATGCCGGTTCATCCTGCAATCTTTCAACAATCGTGCTTGGTAAAGATTCGAGTGGATTTGCCGCAGATGTCGCACGAACCCCTTCGGAAGTCAATGCAGAATTAGTCGCTGAAACGGCAGTACAAAAAACTCTTGAAAGTAAAAATCCACAAGATATTGAGCCGGGAGAATACGAAGTCATTTTAGAGCCACAAGCGGTATCTGAAATGATGGCATTTTTTCAATGGTATGGGCCAAATGCACGTATTTATCATGAAGGAGCGAGTCCGCTTTCAGGCAAAATGGGCACCCAAGTTTTTGGTAAAAATATCACGATCATCGATGACCCATTTCATGAAAGTGTCTTTCCTATGCCCTTTGATTTTGAAGGGCAACCAAAAAAAGCGATTACATTTATAAAAAATGGCGTCCTTGAAAATATTGCTTACGATTCTTATCATGCATTGAAGTATCATCAAAAAAATACTGGGCATGCACTTCCCGCACCAAATACCATGGGACCCATTCCGCTCCACATGTATATTGCAGCAGGGGATAAGACACGAGATGCGATGATCAATAATGTAAAGCGCGGTCTTCTTGTCACGAGACTTTGGTATGTACGAGTATTAAATCCAAAAATGCTCAATGTCACCGGCATGACACGGGACGCGACATTTCTCATAGAAAATGGAAAAATTATTCGACCCGTTAAAAACCTTAGATTCAATCAAAGTATTCCAGAGGCCCTAAACAATGTGGTTGGCATTGAAAACAAACTGACGCCCTTGGCCAGTTTTGAAGGAGAGATGATTAGTCTTGCGCCAACATTGCATATTAGTAAATGGGAATTTAGTAGTGCAACTCTGTTTTGATGTTCTTTGTTATTAATTTTCACATCAGTTGAAATAGTATGAAACAGATTGACCAGATATTAAAAAAAACAGGAATAATTAAGGTATCTCCAGACGATACTCTTTCAAGCGCTTTAGGAAAGCTTGCAAGTTCTCATGATGCTGCATTCGTTTTTGACGCATCAGATAAATTTTTAGGAGTGATCAATCCCTATTACACATTGATCAAATCTTCGGCTTTTGATGCAAGCACCAAAGTGGCACATGCGCTTTTTCATCCCCCCCACATTGATACAAAAGATTCATTGGTCCGTATTGTTCAGTTATTGAATGAATCTAAAATTCATTATCTTCCGGTATTTGATGATGAAAAAAAATTTCTTGGAATCACTTCAGCACGACGAATTCTTGCATTTATGCAAAACCTGGATGTCGCAAAGCTTAAGATTGGTCAAATGCCTCATACACAGAAAGGGAAAGTTATCACGGTAAAACTTGATGATCCGATATCTAAGGCACAACAATTATTTAAGGAATATAAAACATCAAAAATAGTTGTCGTAGATAAAAATGATCGTCTTAAAGGAATATTGAGTCATTATGATCTTATTCCTTTTATCATGGCTCCGGGAAATAAATCTCGACGAGGAGGAAGAGGAGAGCAAACTCAGTTTAAGAACACTCCAGTGAAAAATTATGTGAAAACGACCGTTCTTACGCTTAACGAACAAAACACTGTTGCTGAGGTAATTGAACAAGTTTTGTCAAAACTCATTGGAAGTATCATTTTGGTCGATCATGAATCACGTCCTATGGGAATTGTGACAACACGCGATATTCTTGATCTATTACGAATTGACAAGAAGAAGAAAAATGTTTTGATTACTACGAAAAATCTTTCAAAACATCATGTGGTAACATTTAATGACTTTGAAAAATATATCACCGAGTATATTCAGAGAACTGAGCCAATAGCATCGGCAAGTATCATTTATGAGGGAGAAAAAAACGACCGACTCTTTAAATTAACTGTTCATTTGACGCCATATAAAGGAAAACCAATCGTCATTTCCCGAGAGGGAAAGGACTTTTCGAAACTCCTACAGGACGTGAAAGAAGTAGTGAGAAGAGGATAAGCAACCTTCCCTTGACAAATACTAAACTACTAGTATACTAGTATGTATGTCAAACTTTAATGATCTGACTCGAATCTTAACTGATATCGATTCAGAAAGCGAAATGACCAATTTTCTCAACGGGCTTTTGACGCCAAAAGAGCGTGAGGAGTTTGTACGACGACTTGATATTATCAAAATGCTTAAAAAAGGAATGCCACAACATACGATTGCGGAGAAACTTGGGGTTGGGGTTGCAACCGTGACACGGGGATCAAAGGAGATACAGATGGGAAGATTTAAAAATATTGCTTGAATCTCTTAATTTGTATTCATTATTCTGATAAAAACATGAAAAATAAATTTACAAAATCAATCTGGCAGTCTTGGCACACCCTCAAACAGGAGGATTTATTATGATGGATACATAAGAATTATCTTTCGTAACAAACTCTCCGAAATGGAGAGTTTTTTTTATGAAACAAATATGAAAATACCAAAGATATTGTTATCAAACAAACCACATTCCGCCAAAATTGCTGAAGATTTGGATTTTTTTGAATTGTTCAAAAAAATCCAAAATGATCAAGAAACCTGTTTTATCCTCGAATCATTGGGGGAGGAAAGTAACCGATCGAGATATTCGATTATTGGATTTGACCCTCAGATAATTGTCAGCTCAAAAGGGTCGGGCCTCACTTTGTCCCAACAGGGAAAAACAGATGTCGAATACCAGAGCGATAATCCATATTTTGATCTTCAAAAACTCTTTCCAGATCGGGTGATGGCGCGAGATTATGCCGGCGGCTTGATTGGATATCTGGGATTTGATTTATTTGAGAATATCGAACCATCAGTAAAAGTAAAGTCTCATCCTAATTTTGAACGATTGAAATTTGGCGTTTATACCGATGGCCTGGTATATGACAAAATGACTGGAGAGGTGTTTTACTTTTACTACAACAATAGTAGGTTTAATTTAGTCAAATCATACCTTGCAAAACAAATTGAAAAGACAAATGAGGTTTCTGTGACCTTCAAACAATATTCAATGACAAAACAACAATATGGAGATGTTTTCAGTAAGGTCAAAGAAGATATTCGAGCAGGTTTCATTTTTCAGTGTGTGGTCGGATTTCAAGGAGAATACTTGATTGAGGGAAATGATATTGGTATATATGAAAAACTTCGGCGAGTGAACCCCTCACCACATATGTATTATTTAAAATTTGGCAAACAAAAAATTATCGGTGCAAGTCCTGAACTACTCTTTCGACTGAGAAACAACGATGTTGAGACGTTTCCTTTGGCAGGAACAATACGTCGTGGAAAGGACATGAATGAAGATGTCAAACTAGCGCGAGCACTTCTCAATGATCCAAAAGAGCAGGCAGAACATAAAATGCTCGTAGATCTTCATCGAAATGACCTCGGGAGGATTGCAAAGGTTGGATCGATAAAGATTCAAAAATTGATGGATATAAAAAAATACAGTCATGTGCAGCATATTTCGAGTGAGATATCTGGAACACTTGACGCACGTCAAGATATGTTTAGCGCCCTGGTGAGCTGTTATCCGGCGGGTACTCTTACCGGGGCGCCAAAGATAGAGGCGGTAAGGTTACTTGAAAAATATGAGACGAAGCCGCGTGGCGTTTATGGTGGCGCAGTCGGCTATTTTGGATTTAATGGCGATTGTGTGTTTGCCATACCCATTCGTTCGCTTTTTATTTCAGGAAACAAAGGATACACGCAAGCGGGAAGTGGTATCGTTCTGGACTCAGAAATTGACATTGAGTATGAAGAAATTATGAACAAGTTGAAAGCGATGGAGGTGACACTATCATGAAAATACTTATCATAGACAATTACGATTCATTCACCTTTAACTTGTATCAATTTGCGGGCGAAATATTATTGGAAGAAAAACTTGTGCCGAATATTACCGTAAAACGGAATGATGAGATCAATCTGTCACAAATACAAAAAGAAAGTTATGATCACGTTATCATATCACCTGGGCCTGGAGATCCATCAGATGCAGCATATTTTGGCGTATGTGCCGACGTTATTTTGAAAATTGGTAAAACAATTCCGGTGTTGGGCGTGTGCTTAGGAATGCAAGGAATAGGACATTATTTTGGAGGCAAAATTGTCAAAGCCACGACTCCCATGCATGGAAAAACCAGTTGTATTTTCCATGATGAAAAAGGAGTGTTTAAAGGGCTGTCACAAAGACTGGAAGTGATGCGATACCACTCGCTTGTGGTTGATCGAAAAACAATACCCTCATGTCTTGAGATCACGGCAACATCACAAGTCACTGATGAGATCATGGGTCTTCGTCATAAATCATATCCGATAGAGGGAGTTCAATTTCATCCAGAATCTATTTTTACCGAAAGCGGAAAACAGTTATTACGCAACTTTTTATTATGAAAAACTTAACACGAATAGAGTCACAAAAACTTATCGAGCAAATGATGTCCGGCGAGATATCTCAGAAGGAAATGGCCAAAATTCTCAAAGACTTAGCTCAAAAAGGGGAAACCCTCGACGAGATTATCGGCGCTATTTATGCTATGAGGTCTCACATGAAGTCTATTCAAGCGCCAAATAGCTCGGTGGATACATGTGGCACCGGTGGGGATGGAAAAAACACATTCAACATATCGACTGCCGCGGCACTTGTTGTCGCTGGTGCCGGTGTACCGGTTGTAAAGCACGGTAATCGGAAAGCATCCAGCAAATGTGGGAGCGCCGATGTTCTTGAGGAGCTTGGCGTCAATATTAATCTCAAACCCTATCAAGCGGAGGAAATTCTTGAATCAATCGGAATCGTATTTCTTTTTGCTCCTATATACCATCCAGCAATGGCACAGGTTGTACCCATTCGCAAACAGTTAGGTATTCGAACCATATTTAATTTCCTTGGTCCATTTTGTAATCCGGCAAGAGTACGTCGACAGGTTATCGGCGTTCCAAATCTTGAAGTATTAGAAACGCTTTCTCATGTTGCAACAGAGCTTGAATACAAATATTTGGCCCTTGTGACGAGCAGGGACGGAATTGATGAGATCAGTCCTACAGCGCCGTCTTTCATTCGAATAATTAAAAATTCACACGTATCATCACTACAGATAGATCCAAAGAAATATGGCATTCATCACGTTTCACTAGATGATATTATTGGCGGTGACGCGCGGAAAAATGCATCCATGATTCATTCGGTATTATCTGGAAAGAAGGGAACTCTACGCGATACTGTTCTGTTGAACGCAGCGATGACACTCCTTGTTTCTGGAAAAGCATTAGACATGAATCATGGTATCGAACTTGCGTCGAAATCTATCGATTCAGGAGCAGCAAAAAATATTTTAAAAGCACTTATTCATTCATCAAATAATCATGAGCATTCTTGAAGAAATAATCAAATATAAACAGAAGGAATTAGATGGGCTCTCAACGTTATCAGCATTACTAACCTCGGAGGTTAGTAATGCTTCAGTATCATTTACTGACGCGATAACACGTTCTAGAGTAGGTATCATTGCTGAAATAAAAAAGAAATCACTGAGTGCCGGAGACTTGGCTGGCGATCAAGATCTAGTTACCAAAGCTCAAAGCTACGGAGATGCGGGAGCCGATGCTCTATCGGTAGTGACTGAAGATAAATATTTTGGTGGAAGTGTGCAATTATTCCAGGAAATTCGGAATGTAACTACTCTTCCCATGCTTATGAAAGATTTTATCATCCATCCCTCTCAAGTTTTGCAAGCAGAGCAATCTGGCGCTGATGCAATTCTTGTCATCGCTGCACTCCGCAAGTATTTTCATCCGGATTTGTTGTCAACTTTGGCAGCATCATCTATAACTCCGGTTATAGAAGTTGCAACTATCGATGAATTATCTTTCCCCTGTGTACAACGGGCAGAAGTCATCGGGGTGAATGCGCGTGACCTCAATACATTTCAAGTAAATATTGATAGAGCATGTTCGATAATTAAGAAAATATCAAAAAATACAACTGCGATTGCATTTTCTGGTGTGAATTCTCGAAGCGATATTAAGCGATATAAAGGGGCAGGGGCAGTGGCGGTTCTGGTAGGGGAGAAACTCATGAGGGCAAAAGATGTTACATCTGTTATTCACGAATTAAAATATGAAAATTAAAATCTGTGGAATACAATCAATTCAAGATGCTCAAACCGTCTTAAAATCGGGAGCAGATTTTATTGGCATTAACTTTGTACGAAACTCAAAGCGGCTAGTGACCGTTGATATTGGTCGTGAGATTATCCAATATATTCATTCGACAGGATCAGATAGTAAAACGGTGGGAGTTTTCCAGAAGCAAACAAGCGACTATGTCAATATGGTGGCAGACAATGTAGGTTTAGATTTTGTGCAACTGCATGGTGACGAAACACCAGAATATTGCTCGCGTATAGAACGACCGATTATTAAGGCTTTCAAACTTGAGTCGAGTTTTGATGTTGAGAAAGCATTCCGAAGCATGAGTAAATATCACGTTGCACATTTTCTTGTTGATCGGCGTGTGCAAGGTGAGGGGGAACCATTGCAGATTGATAAATTGAGGGAATTAGCAAAATTTACTACCTTTTTCCTTGCAGGAGGATTAACGCCAATAAATACTACATCCATTGCACTTGCAGTAAGTCCTTATGGATTAGACGTTGCCGGGGGAGTAGAAACTGATCGAAAAATTAATGTGGAGAAAGTGCGCTCAATTATTATGAGTTGTAGCAATTATGAAACTTCTTAATTTCAAAACAAAATACGACGCAGATGCCAGCGGACATTTTGGCCCGTTTGGCGGTCGATATGCTCCGGAGATGCTTATTCCCGCTTTGGAAGAGTTAGAGCGAGAGTACTTGGCGATAAAAAAAGATCCTGACTTTGAAAAAGAATTTCTTTATTATCTTAAAACATACGTAGGACGACCATCGCCCCTATATTTTGCTGAAAATCTTACCAAAAAACTAGGTGGAGCAAAAATATATATGAAAAATGAAGGGTTAAATCATACCGGCGCACACAAGATAAATCATTGTTTGGGGCAGGCGCTTTTGGCCAAACGTATGGGCAAAAAGCGCCTGATTGCCGAGACGGGCGCAGGTCAACATGGTGTGGCGGCAGCAACAGTGGCGGCCCGATTTGGGTTCGATTGTACCGTGTATATGGGTGAAGAAGATATAAAAAGGCAGAGACCGAATGTGTTTTGGATGCAACGACTTGGTGCCACGGTTGTACCGGTTATGGAAGGTTCGCGAACGCTTAAAGATGCGGTGAATGCTGCACTCAAAGACTGGATCACAAATGTTGAAGACTCTCATTATTTATTGGGGTCTACGCTGGGACCACATCCGTTTCCATCTCTAAACCGTGACTTTCAACAAATTATTGGATATGAAGTAAAACAACAAATACAAGAATTTGAAGGTAGATTGCCCGATATGCTTGTGGCATGTGTGAGCGGTGGAAGCAATGCGCTCGGACTCTTTTACCGATTTTTGGAGGATTCATCTGTTCGACTCATCGGTGTGGAGGCAGGTGGTGAGGGAGTGAATAAAAAGGGCAGACATGCCTCTCGGTTTGCAGGTGGCACGCTGGGTATAGTTCAGGGCTATAAAACAATCTTTTTGCAGGATGCTGATGGAAATATAGCCGAAACTCACAGTATTTCAGCTGGATTGGATTACCCTGGTATAGGGCCTCAATTTGCCCTCTTGAAAGATATGGGGCGGGTAGAATTTTCATCTGCAACTGACAAGGAGACTTTGCATGCGTTCAATCTTACGGTAAAACTCGAAGGCATTTTGCCGGCACTTGAATCAGCACACGCCATAGCAGAAGTCATTAAACAGGCACCGAAACTTTCCAAAGACAAAATCATTGTAGTAAATATTTCTGGGCGCGCAGATAAAGATATTTTTATTGTGGCAGAGGCACTCGGTGACAAGGACTGGGATCAGTTTATAAAGGAGCAAGCAAAATGAAAAAAATAAAACTAATGACACACGTAGTGGTGGGGTATCCTGATATCGCATCAACAAATGAACTAGTGAAAGCAATGGAACAGGCTGGTGCAGATTATGTGGAGTTACAAATCCCATTTTCTGATCCTATTGCCGATGGGCCTACAATAATGAAAGCCTGTGATACTGCTCTCAAAAAAGGTGTGACAGTGCGAGATTGTCTGAGAGTCATGAAAACTTTATCTGATCAAGTATCAACCCCACTATTTTTCATGGGATATTACAACACGGTATTCCACTTCGGAGTTGAGAAGTTTTGCAAAGCGGCAAAATCTGCTGGCGCCTATGGACTCATTATTCCCGATATGCCACCCGATGAAGAGCAACATGAACACTTCATCAAAGCATGTCGCACACATCATTTAGCTCAAATCCGTGTGGTTACACCAGCAAGCTCCTCTCATCGTTTGAAACTCAATGCGGAGGTTTCTGATGACTTTGTGTATTGTGTGAGCCATTTTGGAGTTACGGGGTCATCAGTCAGCAAAAAGGTTGGATTTGAATCGTACCTCAAACGAGTAAAAAAATATTTCAAAATTCCGATCGCTGTTGGATTTGGCATATCGGGGAGAGAAGATGTTCGACAAGTTGAACCTTATGCGGACATCGTTGTTGTCGGGAGTGCAATAATCAGAATTATTGAAAAGTCACAATCATTTAAGAGAGCGTTGGAGGAAATAATAATGCTCATTCGTAGTCTACGAGCATGAAAATAATTATGGCAGATCAAAGAAAAATGAGCTAGAATGGTACGACGATGAAAGACATAAAAATTGAAAAAGGGTGGAAGTCAGAATTAAAAGATGAATTCGAAAAGCCATATTGGAAGCCGTTGACAGAGTATGTTCGAACAGAATATTTAAATGGGAACGTTTTCCCACCGCCTAAAAAAATATTTCGCGCGTTTGATCTCTGTCCCTTTAGCAAGGTAAAAGTTGTCATAGTCGGACAGGATCCATATCACAATGAGAATCAAGCAAATGGTTTATCGTTTGCAGTAAGTACGGGTCAGACAATTCCTCCTTCTCTCAAAAATATATTCAAGGAGATTCAATCTGACACGGGGATTGTTCCGATTGCCTCGGGAGATCTTTCGCGCTGGGCATCACAAGGAGTACTTATGCTCAATAGCGTCCTGACCGTCGCTGCACATCAGCCAGCTTCTCACAGAGGTCAAGGTTGGGAAGCGTTTACCGACGGAGTAATTCAAAAACTCAATGAAGGCCGAAAAAACATTGTATATATGCTTTGGGGAAATTATGCTAAGCAGAAGGGAGCAGTGGTTGATAAAAAAAACAATTTAGTTCTCTCTTCGGCGCATCCTTCGCCGTTCTCTGCCCAAGCATTCTTTGGAAACAAACATTTTAGTTCGTGCAATACGTATCTTATTTCTCATGGCATTGATCCTATTGACTGGAAATAACACATACAATCGAGCATAATAACTACATGAAAATAGCATTTGTAACTGGTGGGTCGGGATTTTTAGGAATAAATCTTATTCGATTTCTTCTCAAAAAAAAATACAAAATTGTTTCTTACGATTTAGTACCATTCGATTATCCTGATTGTAAGGAAAAGATTACTTCAGTAGTGGGAGATATTCGAGATTTTACACTTCTTCAAAAATCAATGAAAGGGGCATCTATTGTCATTCACTGTGCGGCAGCATTGCCGTTGTATTCAAAAGAAGATATTTACTCGACTGATATTGATGGGTCAAAAAACGTCATAAATGCGGCACTAGAAAATAAGGTTGAGCGTTTTATTCATATATCTTCAACTGCAGTGTATGGCGTTCCCGATCATCATCCCATTTATGAACAGGACACATTAATCGGTGTTGGGGCATATGGAGAATCTAAAATTGCTGCAGAAAAAGCATGTTCTCAAGCTCGAAAAAAAGGTCTTACCGTAAGCATATTACGACCAAAATCATTTGTTGGACCAGAACGCCTCGGCGTGTTTGCACTACTGTATGATTGGGCCCGGACCGGCCACCATTTCCCCATGATAGGTAGTGGAAATAATAGATATCAACTTCTTGATGTTGATGATCTCAATGATGCTATTTATGCGTGTATGATTCTTGAAAAGAGCAGTGTGAATGATGTATTCAATATTGGCGCAAAAGAGTTTACGACGATGAAAGAGGATTATCAGTCAGTACTCGATGAGGCAGGGTTTGGAAAGCGTATTATTGGTACGCCAGCACCTCTTGTCATTTTTATATTGAAAATTCTTGAGGCGCTTCACATTTCTCCTTTGTATGCATGGGTCTATGAAACGGCTTCAAAAGATTCATTTGTCTCAATAGAAAAAGCGGAAAAGAATCTGGGATTTTCTCCAAAGTTTTCAAACAAAGAGGCGCTCATCAAAAATTATCATTGGTATCTTGAACACGTAACGGACTTCGAAGGAAAAAGTGGAGTCACTCATAGAGTTCCCTGGAAGCAGGGAGTGCTGGGAGTGATTAAAAATATTATGTGAGCTCGTTCATTTGTATACTGAATTATTGTATGAAGAAATCTCTCATTGTAACGACAATAACTCTTTCTATTAGTTTATTTTTTGGCGCTCTCGCGATAATTATTGCGCTTCTCGATACAGAATTCCATTTTCAATGGCTTTCATTATCACTCCATTTTTTTTCAGTAGCATCGATTCTTGTCTATGCCTTTATTCATAAAACGATTCGATTGAGCATTAAATCATATACTGAAATGTTATTGCTACTCTTTGTTGGATTGGTTGCAGTAGTTTCTCGTTTTTTGTACTTATCAACATATCCATTTGTCGCAGTTATGGATGAAGTAAGAGATGCGGGTTTAGATGGAGTAAAGATAGTATCATCCTCAATAGAGAATATTTTTTATTATGGATCATACGAGGCGCATGGTTTGATCATTCCGACAATCAGCAGCTTTTTTTATCAGTATTTTCCACAGTCTGTCATGATGTATAGACTTCCCACCGCGATTATTGGGTCGGGAGAAATCTTATTGATTTATTTGTTGATGAGAAGATGGGGTAATCGGTATAGCGCAATCATTAGCTCCATTACACTTGCGACATTGCCATTACACCTTTTTTTTAGTAGAACACAGCTAGTCGTGATTTTATCTTCATTTTTGACAACATTGCTGCTTTTTGCATTTTATCGACATCAAAAAGATAGACGAATCATTTCTTATGCGTCGATTGGAATGTTTCTTGGGTTTAGCCTCAATTTTCATGCCTCAATACGTATCGTAACCGTGATTATTACACTGTTTGTATTCATATTCTTACTATTTGAGAAAAAAGGAGTTATTGATAAAATTTTGAAAGGATCATTGCTTACTGTTTTTATTATCGTGGGCTTTGGACCGCGGCTTTTATTTACCTCGCCTAAAATATTTTTCCACACACGAAGACTGCCGATTACCGAAAAATATCAAAATAGTTCATTTTGGACAAGTCAAAGTGCGCTGAAAGGAATTAATTTATATAAAGAATCTCTTCTTGTTTTTGTGAGTGCTCCAACTAATTTTTGGTATTCTGATCAAAAACCTATCTTTGATTATGTTACCAGCAGCTTGTTTATCATTGGCCTCGGTTCATTAATACTGAGGAGAAAAGACCCTTTGTCTTATGTGGTAATTGCGCTCATATTTATCGTTCCATTGACAAATAGCGCATTTACCGATGTTATAAACAGTGATCATAGAATTAGTCCATTGTATCCAATAGGGTCTCTTGTTGTGGGAATCGGAGGGTATGCAATTCTTCAATATATTAAAAGTGTAAAAATGCGGTGGTTGCTGACGGTGATCTTCGTGCTGTATTTGTTATATCAAGTCCAGTTTTTTTTCTCAAATCAAAAAGCTGAACTTACCTCTGATAAGAGTGAGTATTTACACATGCAAATGATTTATCTTCTCCAGAAAAGA
Source organism: Candidatus Roizmanbacteria bacterium CG_4_10_14_0_2_um_filter_39_13 (assembly GCA_002792315.1). Taxonomy (GTDB): domain Bacteria; phylum Patescibacteriota; class Microgenomatia; order UBA1406; family GWC2-37-13; genus UBA1450. The sequence continues at coordinate 14,595 of PFOB01000016.1, forward strand.
AACTATCAGGGTAGAAAAATATGCGTTGTTTCGAGTGAAGAATTATCGAGAAACTTTCAAGAACTTCATCATAGAGAGCAACGTGAATACTTTTTACCCGATACTGAAGTTTTCTTATCATCAGATACCCGGAGAGAGGATAATGTTTTGATCATTTATCAAGGAGAATGTATTGAATATCATTTAGATCCGATAAATATTTTTAAACTGAAGTGCAATGAGAGCAACAAATTTATGTGTCCGCATGATAATGAAGTTGATTTTTACTTTTACTATGAATAAGTTCGTGGTCAGACTTATATCTTCTTGAAAATCATTACCTTCGGATGATCATAAACGGTGAAAGATTCGTCTGCGGTATCATCGATAAGCTGGATCTTAAGATTAAAAATCTGAATGCGCGGATATGAAGTAAACTCTGCAACTTTGACAAATCCAAGACGGCCTTCAAAGAGGTCTTGATAATATTTTGCAGTTGCAGGATAACACCGCTCATTCTTGTTACAGTCGGTGAGCTTTTGAAGCGGGGTGTAGAGTCGATTTGAAGCAATCACAATATAATCTACGTGTTGAAGTTTGCGATAATGTTGTGCAATTTTGTTTTGATCATCGGGAATATCATACAGAGTAAGCTCTTCGTATTTATAATTTCCTGGATCAAAAATAGGAACACGATCATCCCAATGTTCTACGCCAAGAGTCGAACCATACGGAATAAATTGATTTATCCATTTCGAAGCACGAATGCGGGTATTAGGCACGGAATAAATCATGATAAAGGGAAGGGTCCATAAAATGGTGAGAACGGAAAAACAAATAACAAAAAGTTTTGTAAAAGGTTGGAGATTGATTTTGTGGCGATAAAATACGATTTTTATCGTTTGAATTTTGTAAATACCATATCCGGCCATGACCGCAAAGAAGGGATACATAAGGAGCATGTAGCGCATGAATTTGACCGCCGATTTTCCAATAATTAAGAAATAAAGAACGTAGAAAAGAATGAAGAGAAAGTATTTTGTATGCAGTATGTCGTATATAGTATGTGCAACTTTTTGCTTACGTATTTGAAGGCTATATACTACATACCGCATACCATATACTCCGCCAACAATCGCAAAAATACTAATGATTGGTCCCAAACCCCATAAAATAATATTTTTCATGTAGTACCAATAGGGGAGCGTGCCGACATATTGAAGCGTATAAGGAAAAATATATGCATTTGAATTCATTTTTAATTGTTGCTGAATATCGCTCATAAATTGTTCATGTTCGATAAATGCATATGGCATGAAGAGCGCAGAGAAAGCTATTGAAATCAGGCCAAAAAGAACAATGCGAAACATATCTTTTTTCAATACAGTAAGTATTTGTTGTCTGTTATTTATCACTTTTTTTTGGAAGAAATGAAGAATTCTTTGCAATATATTTTCATGCTTTGGATGAGGATAGAGGAGCACAAGCAGTATGAGCGGAAGAAATATTACTGCAGAAATTTTTGAGGTAATTGCGGCTGCAAATGTACCGCCAATAAGTACGATTCTTCGATATGAGGGATTGTTTTGAAATATCAATAGTTGATATATCAAGAGAGTGGAAAAGAGATTGAGGAAGATATCAACAATAAAAAAGTGACTATTTTGGATCGGAAAAAATGCTACGGCATAAAAAAATGTTGACCACAATGCAGCAGCTTTCTTTTGAAAAAGGTTTGCTGATATTTTATAAACAAGAATAAGAACAATCAGATCAGCAATCAACGAAAGCCATCGTCCAACAAGCAGCAAACCGTCATAATTGGTCAGAGTTGTTCCAATAAGCCGATCAATAAGTTGACTGATTGCGACTAGGAGATATACTGGCAAGCTTCCATAATTAAAAAAATCTGGATTCATTTGCGACCAAAATCTGATGCGATCTGCAACCATGATAAGCATGCGTTCATCGGGATGAAAATGAAAACCAAAATCCCAAGAGATCCCATACACTCGAACGAAGAAAGCAAGAAAGAATATAAAGATAAAAATGAACGTGCTCTTACAGATACGAGTTATCATAGATATATTAAGGGTGAATTTGATCAGATAGTATTAATCTAATATAGTTCATGGCGCTTTTGAGAGATAAAAATTTGAGTTCATATGATATAGATTTATCAATGGCGTTTGTGATCCACAGACCCTTTGTTTTTGTATGCGTGCTAATATGTCGGACAATGTCCCAATTGTCTTCAACAAAGAGATCGAGTCCAAGTTCATTGATTTTTTTTTCTTTGAAAATATGTGGCTGAAGGTTGTTTTTATTATGAAATGTATCAATGAATACAACTTCGGCATTCATTTTATTAAGCCACCTCGCAAAGTCTCCCTTTAGGCAATCATATCTACTGGTGACAATATATGCGTTAATTTTTCCTTCTTTTGCAAGTTCTTTGATATCTTCAAATCCAGGGGCAATAAAGAGACTCGACCAATGCACAATATTCCACAATATTTTTTCTATCGTTGACTTTGGATAATAAAATTCTGTTTTTGTTGGAGATTTATGGCGCAGAATAGTTTTTGCCACAATGGTTATTGGTCGAAATATTCGTGCTGGGTTATACAAAAGCACTCCATCAAGATCGAAGCCAACTTTTAGGGAAGTTTTTTTCATTGATATTTGCTTCATTGATTATGAGTAAAATTCAATTATACTTGGAGAATAGCTGCATAGCTACTTATGTGTTTGACTTATAAATATGATCATTTATTATGTTGCCAGTATTGCTTGATTTGGGCTTTCTGAAGATATATACATTAGGGATATTTTTGGTATTAGCTTTTTTTTGGGGAAGTTTTTTTTTATGGAAAAATATCTCCTTAACTTCTTATAAAGAAGATGAGATATTTGACGGACTCTTTTTCTCACTCTTTTGTGGATTATTTATTGGTCGAATAGTCTATATCGCTCTTCATTTTTCTGAATTTGGCTTTGATATTTTAAAATTCATACTGGTAAATGGATATCCAGGAATACATTATATTGGATTTGTCATGGGCTTCTTGTTATTTGGCTATATTTTTGCTGTTTCGAAGAAAATCTCATATTTGAAATGCGTCGATTATATTATTCCACCACTTCTTCTTGCATTAGCAATTAGCAAGCTTGGAAGTTTTTTTTCGGGATCAGAGATTGGATCACAAACTCAATTTTTCATATCACTTGCATATGCTAATCTTGATGGAGCGCGGCACTTGACCTCATTTTACGAAAGCGTATTATTTTTCTTTGGGAGCTTCATTACGTATAAATATATTTTTCTAATTCGAAAAGATAAGTTGTATGAAGGATTTAATATCGTGTTTTTCCTTTGGTATTTTTCATTGATACAGTTTTCGCTTGATCCATTGAAGACATTTCGAACAATGGTGCACTTTACGAGTGCTGAGATGATCGTGAGCGGAGTATTGCTCTTGACAGGAAGTATATACTTCCTCTATTATTTTAGGAAATCGATCGGTGGCACGATTCAGGCACTTTTCAAAAAGAAAAAAGATTAATAATTTAACAAATTTATGATAAAAAAAGAAGAGATTAGAAATTTACTTGAAAAAGAAAAACAAAAAGTTACTCAGCAACTTCGAACATTGAAAGAATCAGATCCATTTGAAGATCCTACTCATGTAACCGACAATGCTTCGGTTGATACGGATGTTCGAGAGCAAGAAGCTCATCAAAGAATTGAAGCGGAGATGGACGCATTACGAAAAAAATTTAAAGATATTGACATTGCTTTAAAACGAGTGGAAAAAGGGTCATATGATACCTGTAATCGCTGCAATAAGACTATTCCTGCAAAGCGTTTGGAGCTCATACCAGAGACTATTCATTGCGTATCATGTGAAGAAGATTTGGTGCGGTAAGATCAAAGCATCCTGATCTGAATTGCTGATTATCTGCAAAATATGATAGAGTAGAGGAATGAAGAAAGTTCAAAAATATAAGGCGTTATACGGTGTTCTTATCGGATTTCTTCTTTTTTATTTCTTTTTTAAAGTTTTCTCCTCGTTTTCAAATTCATTATTTTTCTCTCGTCCTGACCGAATGAATGTCGTTGTCTACGGTCCTTCAACAACGTATTACTCGCTTGATTCTCAAGACAAGCAAAATTACAGTATCCAATTTGATCCTGAAGTAAAGGTTGATGTTCCCGGTGGATACGGTCAGTATCGAGTGGGATCTTTGGGCAAACTGGTAAAGTTGGAAAAAAATCCTGATATTTTCAAAAAAGCTTTTTCAAAGACGACTACAACATTTGTGCATTATTATTTTTATCAAAATAAGGATGACATTTACTATGATGAGATTGTCGAAGAAAAAATTAAACCAACACTCAAAAATTTACTCCTTTCTTCGAGTAATGCCTCATTTCTTGATCGGATCTACCTAACAATTTCTTTCAATAATATTAACGAAAATTATAATAAAATTAGATATCAAAAAGAGACAAATGATGCACTCAATGACGTCTTATTTCAAGACAAGTCATTTATCCAAGATAGCATAGGACTTCTTTATAACAATGAGTATCGTCAAGAGAAACAGAGCGTGCAAGTACTTTATCGTCAGAATTATAATACCGCAAGCAGTATATCTTCACTTCTCGAAGGAAATGGGATACGGGTGAGTGACATAAGTAGAAATACCGCAATAAATGACTGTCGCGTGATGATAGGGGAGAATGAGCCATCACAAACCGCTCAGGATTTATCAAAATACTTTTCTTGTCCTATTGTAAAGGGAAAAACCGATGTGTATGATATACTCTTTGTATTAGGAGAAAAAGAGGAGGAGTGGGAGGTAAATTAGAAAATTAACTCAAATAGATATGCTTATTATTATAGTCGTCATTCTCGCAATAGCCTCTTTTATCTTGGCGCTTGTTTCGATGAAAGACTTTCATATTCCACCAGAGATTGCCAAAATTCTTACGATGAAAAAAATACGAGGAACGATTGTCTTTTTTAAAGATAAAGTAGAACATTACTCTTCATCATCGTCCTCATCTTCAATCTGAACGATTCCGCTGAGGTCTTTTTCTTGTTCATATTTTTCCCATGCTTCATCATTGAGGCCATCATCACTATCTTCATCATCCACATCTTCGTCAGTTGAGTTAATTTCACCCGGATTATCGAGATGTTGAATGTCAGAAAGCATTACGTGAGGATTTGATGGAAATGATGGATACTGTCCAACCTTCTTCCCTTTTGTAAGCTCTCTGATAAACACCACAACCTCTGTAAGGTTGATTTCTTTGATATGTGTCGAGTAGGTGCTATTATCACCGATAAAGTAACAGAGACGTTTTGAGATGTCATCTGGGAGGTTTCCAATAAATTCATCATGCGTAGTGCGCACTTCAAGCTTTCTTCGTTTTTCTTTAAGCAGTACCATTTCGCCAATGCTTGTTCCCGCAAGATCCTCTTTTTTCCCCAGATTTACGAGGTGAACGGTTCGAGTTCTCCCTGGTATTTCAATAAATAAATCGGGATCATACTGTGTATTATTTTCATGTCGTTTCTTTTTTTTAGAAGTGAGGACGTCAATTTTTTCAATATGCTCTTCTGCGATATTATTTTTTGGCTGAAGTTTCAGTACAATTTGAAACTCTTTTTTTGAAAGTCGAAGCTTATTGCTTTGAAGATACGCAAATCCAAGTCTCATATGCGCTGTAAGATCCTCGGGAGATTCAGAAATTATTTCTTTATTCAATCTTATAGCAGTAGCCCATTCGCCATTTACTGCAGCGTCAATAGATCGTTGTTCGAGTTGATCTGAAAATACCATTTAGTTGAGTATAAAAAATTAATCTCTAATGTCAAGTGCAATATGATCATTTTATATTAATTGGCTCAGGGTGATAGTATAATGGAGATTGATGACAAAAATATTCAAAACACTCCATCAAATATTTTATCCACATGCAATTGTTGCACGCTGGGTACGTTTCGTGAACTATATTCCAAAACGGATCAGAATCATTATTGTGACATTCATCATGACAACGGTACTTGCTCTTGCTACTTTTTTTTCCTTCAATAGTACCTGGATGTATTTTATATTGATTCTTGCAGTAATAGCTTATGTGACATCTTATCTTGCAATATTTGAAGGTATCGATGGCACCGAGATGATTATGCTCTTTATTATGCCGGTATTATTTGTACTTTCATTGTACGTATTTTACTCATTATTACCGGTTCGATGGCTCACACGAATTCCATTTTTGGCACTGTTTAGTCTGGGGTATTATGCGATGCTCCTTTGTTCAAACATTTTTAATATTGGGGTAGAGAAGAGTATACAGCTCTATCGAGCAGCATTTTCCGTAAATTACATTTCACAAACACTCGTCATTTTTATTATTGCAATTGTGATTTTGTCATTTCGACTTAATTACTTCTTAACAAGTATGTTTATGGGAGGAGTCATGTTTATCACCTCAATGCAGATTCTTTGGACCGTTGATCTCAATGAGCATATTGAGAGGAAAATCTTAATATATAGTGGCGTTGTCTCGCTTCTTCTCTTTGAGCTCATGGTTTTGCTCTCCTTTGTCCCATTAGCAATAAATGTTTACGCATTGATTGTCACAACAGCCTATTATTCAATTATTGGCATGGTAACAAATTATATAGGGGACCGTTTGTATAAGACAGTGATTCGTGAGTACATCTTTGTGTTGATCTTCGTCATAATCATCGCTCTTTTGACCTTGCAATGGTAATAATTGAGCACAAATATTCTTTATAAGAATCTTACCCGCACAAGCCAAAGGAGAGGAGAGGGGAGTGAAAAGCATACGTACGTGAATAATAGTTATATCCTATAATAATTGTTAATTAATTATATAAATACTATAAGATATATAATTTCACGTACGGGAATTTTTTAACACGTAAAATGATATAGTTGTATCTATTTGTGGATAACTATCTCTTTATACGGCACTTCAACCGCAAAATGATAGATATAGCGCTATATATGGCTCTATTCTGAAAGAATTACATGGGTATGTTTTTATCATTTTTATGCTGAAAAATGATAAAAAAGAGTGTTATAAAGCTCTAAAATTAATCCTAATGTGTATGATCACTAGCGAGATAAGCATATACTGGCATTTTAGTTAATTTCGATCGTGGCCAATCATGGTCTTTTATTAAGAGAATAGTGACAAATAAATATTTCATTTCAAAAATAAAAAACAAAGAAATAAATAAATAATGAATGAAATACTTCCGTTATTGAGTGGTATGCAAAATCGTCAAATTTTGGTTAAAAGCACGTGAGAGCGAAAGGATATGAGACGTCGTAAAATGAATCTTTTACGACGTTAGCCTTAATTTCGAGAAGAGGAGAGCGTTTTTGGTATATTTCATTTTTTTGTTTTTTATTGTTTTTATTTCCCCTTCTCTATTGGCTATTGTGCTCAAAAATTTGATTTTATTTTTCATTATTTCTCGCCTTTTTTGATTTGGAGCAAATTGCCATATAAAGATCATTACAAGGCTCTAAATCGAAAATATTGAGTTCATTCTCTCCTCTCTTTGGGATGCCTCAGTCAAAGTAGGTAGTTAGATAAGGAATCGTATTTGGTTGGGGACTGCTATGACAGTATAAATCAATATATCACACACCGCGGCGCCAATTGAGATATCTATCGCTCAAATAACTGAATAGATACATTGGAGAGATGATGAAATCTTGCGTATAGAGATAGTCAACTTGAAATCCACCAAAGCCATGTTTAAACAAACTTAAGCCTTTCCAGGATTTTGGCGTGCGCCCCGGATCATGAATTCCGTGAAAACTGTAGTATTTACATCCCCGACGTTTGGCCTCGAGAATTGCATGCCATTGGAGGAGGTAAGCGGCTGGGTATTTGGTATGAATCGATGCTCCCTGATGATAGAAGCCTGAGGACTTAGAAAAGATGACTAAGGATGCAGCTAAATTCTGAGAGGCACCTTCCTGGGCGAATTCTGGGGGTAACACCTCTTGTGGACTGTTGAGAAAGCCTGAATTGAATATAATAGCATTGCCTGCAGCTTCAAATGCGTCAAATTCATGCCGAATATATATATCTGAGTATGGAGTGAATTGTTCTCGATCTGCAGTTACGTGGTACAGGTCCAGAAATTTTTTCAATCCTTCCGATGACTCATTTGAGATTACCGAAATATGTTCCCGCTCCGCACGACGAATTGCATACCGTGTATTTTTCCGCATATTTGCGAGAATTTCATTTTCTGATTGCGTAAGATCAATAACCCACATGGTTTCCGCATGAACATAAATAGGAGCGATTCGATATCCAAGTGCGCGAAAAAGGCTCACATGATCGTCATCGCGAGCCATGGGAGGCGCAATGCGTATAAACCAAAATCCTTCTGAACGCGCCATATTTGTCAAATACCGGTGAAATTCAGCAAGCTGTGTACCAATAGATTTAAACTGTTGTGAAAAGATTTTCTGGGTAAGTCTATCTTGAAGAATATCAAAAAGCGGCCCATGAGGGATAAATAAATATTTTCCACGTTTTGAACGCACCTTGACAATAAGAGCGATTGCTACGAGGTTGTTATTATGGTATAAACCAACTCGTTCAATATCGTTATTACAGAGTTTTTGAAACTCGCCCCATTCCCATGAGTGATGAAATGAAGGAGATCCGACCCGATTATAGAATGCATTCCATTCAGATTTGTTTGTTACAACACGTATATTCATGATTGGGTAAGTATTTTGACCATTCGTTTGGCATCGGGAATCGAAATAAGCGTCGGCAGGTTAATAATCCGTTTACACAGTGATTCTGCATTAGGGCAGCTTCCCGCAGTGTATCCAACCAATTCCAAATCAAGTTCATTTGGAGCTACCGCTTGTGAATACCATCGTCCCAATTGAATATTTTGCTTTAAAGCCAGGGACCTTATTTTATTTGGATCATCACAAAGCACGGGATATCGTAATAATCCGAGAGTGTGCGCTGTATTTATATTGAATTTTGTGTCAAAGAATTGAGATGCTTTTTTTCTTTTACTTGAGACGTCGTTAAATCTATTCAGTTGTTCAAGCATAAATATTGCTGCACAATTTGGGAATGTTCGTAAAAAACTATAGTTAAAATGACCTTTTTTCTCTTCTTTGGTGACCTCAGGTATGATAAGATCAAATTGTTTGAACATAAAATGAATTATCTTCCCAATTTTGATTGAATACGTTGATTTGATGATTACCGAATTAATTTTATAAAATATAATTTGGAGGAGCATCCAGAATGAGGGGTTTGGGAGGGTCCTCTCCCCTATTTGAATTGATTTGCCTGCGCGAACTCCACGAACAGCGATGGCGCCACCAAAAACAGATGAAAATAGTTTCGATCGACCAAATGACATGAGAACTGCCCCGGTATACCGTTTTGTCCGGAAAAGCCATTGGTTAAATCCATGGGCAACATCTTCGATGAGGTGAAGTTTATGAAACTTTGCAAATTCAATCAATTTTCTTCTGTCTTTGGGCGTAATGCCAAATGAATGCTGAATGATAAGCACTCGTGCCCGAGGAGAATATTTCTTTTTCAAATCCTGAATATTCATAGAAAAATCTTCCGAATTGACATCGACATATACCGGCGTTAATTCAAGCTCAAGTATTGGAAGAATCACTGCCTCACAGGTGAAAGCTTGAACCAGAACTTCATCAGTTGGATGCAGATGGAGACTGCTCAAGTACTGGTACAGTGCTGCACGACCGGTGAGGAATAATGAAATGTGTGTGTCAGGAGTGAAAAATCGCGATTTGAGACGTCGTTTAAGATTATGAATCTCTTTTCCTTTTCGCCATCTCCATGGTTGAAAAAGTAATTTCATTGCAAGACTTGCATCGCGCGATGTTTCATTTGGTGCAAATTCAGAAAAAATCATAGTGGTCTCCCCTACTTATTAGTGCTATTAATATGTACTGTATCAAGAAATGAATCGAGTATTGGCTGTGCAAATGTACCCTCTATCAATAGAAGAGTATTTTTGTCAAGTTTTTTAAAAATTGCATTTTGCATGGTATCAACGTCGTTAAATGTATTAATTGCTACTGGACTTTTTATGGTATTAAATAATTTGTCGGTGGTAAAAAGTGATATTCCGGTATTGCTCAAATGCTTAAGTATTGACTTATACGAACTCCTCTTCTCTCCCCCAAGTTCTATAATGCCTTGTGTCATGATGATTTTGTTCGAATGGGTAAAAAGTTTCATAACATCGATTGCTGCAAGAAATCCATTGAAGTTTGTATTGACCCCATCATGAAGGATGATTGAGTTATTTAGCCCAAAATGTTTCGAAAGTTTTCCTTGGAGGGGTTGAATAGATGAAATTTGTTTTTCAATCATTTTTTTCTCCATGCCAATATCAAATGCAAGTGCTACTACGGGAAGTAGGTTTTCGAGCGAATGAGCACCAAGAAGTTTTGTGTTAATATGAAAAATCGTATCTCTGTATCGAATCAATCCAGTAGTCCCTGCTGTTGATGTTTGCACATTGGAAAGCTGCACGTCAACATGGGGAGAGGAACCGTATGTGACTGATGAAACATTCGAAATATCGATGTTATTTCTGCGCACCGAATCACTATTGAGATACGCTTTTCCTTGACTAGAAAGATTAAATATTGGTGACGTTTCTTCTTCTACCAATGCTTCGTGACTTCCATACAGATCAAGATGCTGATTCCCCAAACCACAGAGAATAATGTTTCGAAATGGGATGTATGATGCTGCATGGCTTAGCTCTCCCGTTCGATATGCTCCCAATTCGGTGATAAAAAACTGAGTCGAAGAGGTGAGAGATCGATTAATGGAAAGTGCGATTCCAACGTCAGTATTCATATTTTTTGGTGTTTTTGCAACAGAATAGTGCGCAGATAAAATATGAGCAAGATATTCTTTTGTACTTGTTTTTCCATATGAACCGGTGATACCAATAAAAACAGTTTTTGATTTCTTAACATTATTTATCGCATTCATTCGAATCCATGATCGAATAATTGATGAGGGAATACTGGTGATCATTACTCCAATCATTATGATAAAAAATGAAGTTAAGGGCGCAAGAAAAAAGGTTATACCGAGAAAAGAAAATAAGTATTTTTGCTCAAAAGAATACAAGAATAATAATGACGCTAAAGTTATATGAACAAGTAAGATGAGTATATTTCTCAATGAGAAAGCAGGAAGTCGGATTTTAGAAGTATATATAAAACGCAAAATTCCCATTTCTTTGACCATTGAGGTCAACCGGTCCAAACGATACTCTTTAATTTGAAACATATAGTTATAGTTCAGGCCGAGAATCAGCGTCAAGAAATAATGAGTTAAAACAAGAATCAACATAGATTTTTAGCTAAATATATTTGTTAAACCGAGCGGGTATATTATACATATTGGATCGTTTTAACACAGCAAAAAATCATTGATCTTTTGCCATACGCGCTCAGGGTATCGAATGGGGAGATTGTGGCCAACTTCAGGAAAGACGTGTAGTATACTTTTTGAAATATTCTTTTCAAGTTCATATGCCCAGATTACAGGTGTATATGTATCAAGCTCGCCCCAAAGAATGAGCGTTGGATGGTGAATTTTATTTGTATCGCTCGTTAAATCTTGAGTTACAATTTTTCGAAAGTTTTTTTCTAAATGAGGATATTTGATGAGGTCTGATTGTTTTTTGATGATCGTATAATACAGTTTCTTAATATACGGATACATCATACGAATGAGAATGTTCTTTTCCTTTGGAATCCACTTGAGCATTTGAGCGACTTTTGATACTTTGTTCTGGCGTTTAAATGAACTATTACAAAGAGTCAGTGTACAAATATTATTGGGAAAATGAGCCGCAAGATATATGCCAATTTCACCACCAAATGAATGACCCACATAGTGAGTTTTTGATGAAATCACTTTCTCAATAAATATTTTAATGAGTTCTGCATATCCCTCGACTCCCCAATGTTCGGGTGGATTATCACTTTTTCCAAATCCTGGAAGGTCAATAAGATATGAAGTGTATTTTTTTGATGCAAGACACGCAAGTTTGTGAAGGCTGTATATTGTCCCTCCCCAGCCGTGAACAAACAAAATCGGTTTTCCAGAACCAATTTTTTTATAATGGATTTTACGATTATGTATCTGTATGTACATGCGTTATTTTCCTGATGACTCGATACCTTTCAGAAGTAATTCTTTGAAGTTTTCAGCTGAGTTTGGGTTTTGAAGTTTATACCCATCAAGATAAAATGACGGTGTTCCAGGAACATCTACATCGAGTCCCGATCGATAGTCACGTTGCACACGATCTTTAACCTCAGATGATTTTGAATCGATCTCAAACTGTTCAATATTAAGCTCCAACTCTGTCGCATATTCTTTGAACATTTCTTCTGGTTTAGTACTTTCTGACCATTCAGATTGATTTGCAAAAAGTAGGTCGTGCATCTCAAAAAACTTATCTTGATTCCCTGCGGCTTCTGCTGCATATGCTGCGGCACGTGCATTGGGATGTGCGTTGTCAAGAGGGAAATGACGATATACAAATGCAACATTTTCTTTCACTTTTGATACGAACTCTTCATCGCCATCAAGACTTTCAATAAGCCCAAAATAAGAACCACAAGCAGGGCATTGAAAGTCACTATATTCAATAAGAATATGTGCACTTTCGCTTGCCCATCTGACATGGTCATCTGATTTTATTTCGGCAAGCTGTGGAAAAGACGTCTGTTGGGGCTTACTGGTAAGATAGTATGCGCCAAGAAGAAGCACAAATGTGAGAACGATACCACCAACTACGAGAAGTATTTTTTTATATTCCATGGAACTTATTATACTGGTAAATACCAATTTTATGGTACAAAATAATTACTCCTCAATAGTATCGGGAATTTTTTCAGTGATTGAAAAATGTGATCCAACTTTATGTTTTTGAAGGTATCTCACGAGTATTTTATACGCATCATAATCAAAAATTAATGGATCGTTGTCTGATGTTATGAGGCACCACTTATTTATATGAAAGATATCAGTCAGATGTTCAACCGAATCGTGTTCGCGAATGGTTACTGCTCCATCAAACGGCCATGGTTTTATTTTGTCTTTTCCGAATGCTTCAATAAAACGAATATTGTATCGAAGTGCGCTTTCTTTATTGATGCAAGCCCCTCTGCATTTTGTTAATTTGTATTCAAAACAAGGTCCTGATGATTTCTCTATTCCCATAATTTTTTCACATAAGTTATGATTTGAGATTCGCTCTTTCAAAAGTTCGCGCGCAATTTTTTTGGATGTACACACTCCCACAAGATTTTCAAGATCATCCGCAAAGATCTGGCTTCGATTTTCGATTCGGATAGTATTAAAGCCCTGATAAGTCTGAGCCTGCAATAGAAGGGTGAGCATATTTTTTCGTCTGAGCGCTCGATTGTATAGGGGTTTCTCTTTTTTTATGAGGACTGATTCCTTGAGCAATGCACCGAGCTCTCCCGCAGTTGAAATGGTCTCAATATTTTTCAGTTGTCTGCTGATATTCATATCTTTTTCATATCGGTGATCTGCCGAGAAATGAGAAAGTACTCGTTTGCGCATATTTTTACTTTTTCCAATATAGAGTGGCATTCCCTCTTCTCCATAAAATTTATATACTCCCGGACCTTCCGGCAGCCTATCAATTAAACGAGCATTTATTCGCGTTGGGACTGATGGGCGTTTGATTTGTTTTTCAAGCATTTGGTCTAATTGATCACGAGGAAATAGTTTTGAGACTTTTCTAAAAAACTGCCAGGTCGCATGCGCGTCATCATATGCGCGATGGCGATTTTCACATTTGATATTAAAGCGTTCAATAATTGCGTCAAGATTGTGATGACGATGTTGGGGAAAAAGCGTTCGAGACAGTTTGACCGTACAGAGTTGCTTCATGGCAAGATTCATATCATAGCGTTTGAATTCATTTTTCAAAAAACCGTGATCAAATCGGACATTGTGTGCGACAAAAATGGAACCATGTAAAAGTTCATATACTTCATCTTTCACAATCTCAAATGTGGGAGCATCTTCAAGATCTTCAGGCGTAATTCCGGTAATTTGTGTGATAAAAGATGAAACATGTGTCTCAGGATTGATGAGTTGATTGTATTTTTTTACCATTTTATCATTCTCTACTCTTAGGATTCCGATCTCAATCACTCTATCATGGCGAGCGCTCGTGCCAGTAGTTTCAATATCTACGAAGGAATATGTCATGAAAGGATTGTTTATTTATACAATATATATGAAATAGAGCGGTTATCTGCAGTTTCGATCATAGAGATATTGTATCAATTTTATTTTTGACAGCAGGGAGGTATTTTTTCACTTGACGATTTCTTCGTCGAATCTTTTTGTGCTTTTATCAATCGGTATAATCCATATATGGCAAGGAGAATAAACACAATATCAAGTCCTGGAATACTCCGGACGAATTCGGTCACGGTGAGTGCGACTTGATTAATTTGCTTTGTTACCGCGACTTCTCCCATTTCCATCGAAAGATTTCCGGTGAGAGTAAGTCCAATCATGAGGAATCCCGTCGTTACAAAAACAACACAGGCAATGATATTTGAGACAAAAATCGGGTAGATATTTCCCGCAATTGATGCGGTCATTACTCTTTTCTTAAATATTGGATTTTCAAGTATATTTTTCTTCTGGATAAAAAATGAAGCAATATATAATGGTGTGACCATGCCAAGAACATAGGCCATGCCTACGCCGAGAGCAAAAAGAATCGACGGAGAGACAGCACTCAATGTCATGACGCCAAGAAGTACCGGCGCGCAACATGCTGACGTTATTCCAGAGAAAATACCCAAAGTGAACGTTGATGCGACATCGTTCTTGTTTTGTTTTTGATGAAATCGAAAATTCATCGGGAGCTTTACCCCAAGAAATGAGAAGAAGCCGATGATGATCATGATAAATCCTCCAATGACATATGTGTAATCATGAAGATTGAAAAAGAGATCGGAAAGTAACTTTGATCCCAGTACGACCGGAAGCATTACTACAAAGATTCCTGCAGAATATACAAGCGTCATCCCAATGACATGAGATTTCTCTTTGAATACATTTCCTAGGTAGGCGGGAAAAAGATAGGTAATGCAACAGGGAGCAAATAACGCTACCATACCTGCAATGAACGCAGCAAACAGAGAGATTTGATACATAGTTATTCCTTCACAACAGTGGCGGTAATTTCCGCAATAACTTTTGCAAAATTTGGATTATCGGTTTCAATAAAAATTGTTCGGGTCAGATCTCCAAGATCCGTATCATCTTTGTGAACTGCAGGATCAAAAGAAACATTCACTGAAGTTGATTCATACGGTTCAAGTGATTCTTTTTCAACAGTGGCACTGGTACAGCCACATGAAGTACTGACTTTTGTTATATTCAGAGGGTTTGGAGTGTTGTTTGTCAATGTAAATGTTGTTTTTGCTACGTCTCCAAATACGACTGTTCCCAGGTCTTGAGTTGCAGGTTGTATCAAAACATTGACTTTCTGTTCTCGGTATGCTTGCGCTCCACCCTCAAGATCATAGATAGTTGTATATCCCATTGAAGACAAGGTTTGGCTTGCTTCTCTACTCATCGAACCAGAACGACAATAAACAAGGATCGGAGTGTTTTTATCTTTTGGGAGTTGATCTTTGTATTTTTTCAATTTGTCATACGGAATGAACACATCGGAGTCTGCAATATGAGTCTGTTCGGGAATGTGAACATCAAGAATAAATGTTTTCGGATCTGCTGCCAATGTATCGAACTGGTCGGGGTCGACCATCTGAATATTTGACTCAGTTACAGATTGTTCATTTTGATTTTGTTGGGAAAAATAATATACTCCTCCACCAACGAGGAATATAAGTATTATTGCGATAATTACTTTATTCATATACGTTTAAAGATTAATTTTGAAATTAAGCTCCGCAACTTCCCCCCCCACTTTGGAGCCCCGGGATATTGCCGATTTCTTGCTTTATTCGTGCATATCCTTGACCCGAGCTATATGCTTGGCCCAAAACTGTTTTTGGATCAATATCTTCCCATGCGGTATCTTGCTTTGTTTCAAAATAGTATGCAAGATCAGCGTAGGTTTGGGGAAACCAGTAAGAATTAAATGCAAGAGATGCCTCGTATATCTCGGAGTCGGGAGACCCTTGCGCGACCATGAGCTCGATAAGTCCTAAAATTGCCATGCCATGGTTACAATCAGGAAATGCCGCTGAGTTTCCGCAACATGGTCGGTAGATATTGCCTGCAATTTCTGCAACTCTCTGTTGCTGCTCAAGTGAAAGATCGACAATGTTTGTTGAACTATACAGCGAAATGGCATCTGTTGTGCCGAGCGTCCATCCACCTGTTGATGCAAAACTTCCGATTTCATCCTTATATTCTGTTCCAATGATTCCTTTTTCGAGGACATCTGATTTTTGTACGAGTCCCATAGCCCACAGCGTATTTACCCAGAAATAAGAATTTTCTGAATTTACCGTAATGTTTTCATTTTTTGTATCAGTAATAAAGGTCATGAGTTCTGAGTACTTCTCATCACCGTAATTGTCTTTATATTTTTGCAAATCGATGGCACCTGACTCAACAAGTTTTTTACCTGTGTCACCCCAGTTGAGTTTCAAAGTATATCCTTCCTCAGGAATGACCTTTGCGGCAAGACTTTCAACGGTAATGCCACTCTTTTCGAAAGCTTCAATTACTTCTGCATTTGCTCGAAGAGTCAAGTAATATGTGACTGATGCAGTTGCAATTATGATTGCGACAAACCCTAACACCCCGATTGTCACTGAAATAAAAAACCTTTTATTTTTTTTTGAACTTATGTGTGGAATCTTTTTGTTAATTGCTTGAACTATTCTATTTAATTTCATATTGAATAATAAATATTAATTATTAACTTCCGAGACTACTTCTGCCTCTGCAGTAAATACCAACTGTGGATTTGATTTATCGTTCGTTTCAACCATAATCTGTCTGGTGATCGTACCGACTCCACTTGGGCCATGGAATGCAGGATCAAATACGGCAATCACTTCTGCCGTTTCTCCTGGCGGAAGAGTTGCGGTATATTGAGAATTTGACTGCATGCCAAATTCAGGTGAGGTATTATCCCCTACCTTAACTTGTGCCGTTGTACACATGCAGGACGTTTCGATATTGAATAATTTCATGGGCTCGGTGCCTTCGTTTGTTATTGTATATGTTGCATTTACTTTTCCATCATTTATGCCGATTGTTCCCCAATCATGATCTGTTACACCTGTAGCCACTTTTACGTTCTCCGACATCTCTATTTTTGAAGTGGTGTCACTTACGTTTAGCAAAGCATAACTTCCCCCTATGAGAATAACTATGCCGATAATAAAGCCTACGATCAATTTGATATTCATATGTATTTAAGAATTAGTAAATTTTTCAGGATTTTTTTTGAACTGTTCAAAACATCCTGATGCGCAAAAATAGTGCTCTACTCCATTTTCTTTCAATGCATATCCTGCTGTTTTTGGACTGATTCTCATCCCGCAAACGGGATCATGAACAAGTGGCAGAAGGTCAGTCATTTTTTGGGAAAAACCATTTGCAAGTTCGTCATTTGCATGACGTTCTATAAGTATTTCACGAAGAAGATCGCTTGCTTTGATGAAATTTGTATGTGAGAGTTTGTAGTAAATTTCTTTTCCATCTTTGCGAGTAGTTACAACATCAAGCTTCCGTAATATCATCAGGTGCTGACTGAGATTTGCCTGTTCAAGATCGAGCATCGTCTGAATTTCAGATACGGTGAGTTCTTGATCTCGCAATAAATGAATGATCTCAAGCCGTTTTTCATTGGCAAGTGCTTTGAGGAGGCTAGTATGAAGTTTAAAAATTGTGTGGTACATATTCGATAAATTGAATATATAACTTGGCGATGTTTTTGTCAAGAGTAAAAAAAAGTTCTTTTTCAAAATTGAATACAATGAAATATGACAAATGTATCCTTTCTTATGGAGCGTAAATGTATTTACTAAGTACCTCATTATTCACTCGACAACTTGGATCGAAAATCTGATAAACTACTATTGACAATTGTCAATACATTCGATATTTTGAATATATGAAAAAGACAAATTCTTGCACATTATATGTTTCCGGCATGCATTGCCCCGCTTGTGAAGTACTTCTTGATAAAAAAATCTCAAAGCTTGAAGGGGTGAAAAAAGTAAAAGCTTCACTTTCAGATTCAAAAATTGAAATTACCTATGCAAAAGGACATGTTCCACATATTGAAAATCTCAATAAAAACTTTTCAGATATGGGATATACGTTTTCAGATAAACCTGTTGGACAGGCTAAAGTTGGTCAGCTTGAGATCGCTCAAGTATTGGTAATAGGCATCATATTTATTATTGCGTACATTATCATTGAAGACACAAAAGTTTTTGCGCAATTCAGTCTCTCAAATGAATCTACGCTTCCCGCATTTCTTGTCATTGGATTAATCGCAAGCGTCTCAAGTTGTGCCGCTCTCGTGGGAGGAGTTCTTCTTTCCATGTCTAAACAATGGAATCAGTTGTATGGCGGTAAAGATGAAAATAAACGTGCACTTCCCTTTGCACTTTTTAATATTGGCCGGTTAGTATCATTCACCGTGCTCGGCGGATTATTGGGGGTAATTGGCTCAATTTTTCAAATATCCCTTCGGATGAGTTCGGTTCTTATCATTGGAGTATCAATAATGATGGTCATTTTAGCGCTTCAAATGCTTGGTGTGTCGTGGGCGAAAAAAATCAAATTTGGATTTCCGAAGTTTCTCTCGCGCTATGCATCAAATGAACAGAATTTTAAAGGAAAATACATGCCGTTTACCATTGGCGCAATGACCTTTTTCCTCCCGTGCGGGTTTACTTTGATGGCACAAACCGTCGCGCTCACCACCGGCAATTTTTTCTTGAGCGCTCTTATGATGCTTTCTTTTGCGATAGGAACCCTGCCAATGCTTAGTTTTTTAAGTTTTTCAAGTGTCAAGTTTCAGAAAAATGCCGCATTTAGTGGTACGTTTAATTTACTTGCCGGAGTCTTTATTCTTTTGTTTGGCATCTTTAATGTAAATGCGCAACTCAACGTACTTGGGATTGTCAGTGCAAGTGATATTTTGCGAAACTCTACAAACGAAGGTGATCTGCAGCAAGTTGCTGGCGTACAGGTTGTTGGAACGGGCGCTGACATGAAACAGCTTGCGTTTATAGATGCCGTTGGTTTTGAGTATTTTCCAAAAAACATTACGTTGAAAGCTGGCGTTCCCACGAAACTTACGGTAAATAATGAAAATGTATTTGGTTGCGCACAAGCAATGTGGCTTGGCGGATTGTATGATGAAGTGTTGTATCTCACTGGAGCTGAATCTATCGCTGAGTTTACCCCACAAAAAGGAAAGTACAAGATTAGTTGTACTATGGGCATGGTGGATCCGATTATTGTGACCGTTGAATAATTTATTATGAAACAAACCTTTCCGATTATTGGGATGCATTGTGCTTCTTGCAAAGCACTCATTGAAGATGTAGTTTCTGATCTTGAAGGCGTCACGTCGGTTGGTGTGAACTATGCAACAGAAAAAATGACCGTTGAGTTTGACGAGAAAAAAGTTGACATTGCTACTTTGAGAAAGACGGTAGCCAGTGCAGGATCGTATGAGCTTGTCGATACAACTGCTGGAAAGACCGTTCTTGCGTCACCTCCTGAGGCGCATAAGATTGAATCTGAAAAGTATCAAGGTCATGAGATGAACATGGGACATGATTACGGGATGACGCTTGACGAAGATATGCGCGCCACGCGCTACAAAACACTGAAAAGTACCGTATTTTGGTTAGGTATTGGCTCAATTCCTTTTGTATTTATCATGTTTTGGATGAGCATCGGATTATCTCTTGGGTGGATGATGCCAGAAAAAATATTTGGATCAATTTTTCTTTTTCATCTTATCCAGTTTCTTGTTGCAACGCCGATTCTTTTTATTGGGGGAAGTGTCATCTTTCAAAGTGCCATAAGCGCTTTTAAAGTCAAGGCATCCAACATGGATACACTGATCGCCCTTGGGACTGGCATGGCTTGGATTTATTCAACCATTGTCACCTTTTTCCCCAATACATTTGCTGGTGTTTCTGGTGGCACCGAGGTGTATTTTGAAGCTGCGGTCTTTATTATATTCTTTATTATGTTGGGGCGTCTGCTTGAGATGCGTGCCAAAGGTCAGGCAAGTGCAGCGATCAAGGCACTATTACATTTACAAGCAAAAGAAGCGACCGTTATTCGAAATAAAAAAGAAATTG
>PFOB01000057.1 GCA_002792315.1 Candidatus Roizmanbacteria bacterium CG_4_10_14_0_2_um_filter_39_13
ATAGGGCTACAATGCTTACGACTTGTATATGATAAAGCAACTGAAGATAATTTTGAGCATCTGTGGAAAAAAGCATTATCAAAGGCGGCAAGTTATGATGGCCCATCATTAATTGAGTTGGTACTTCCATCAGATCCTGGCATGTGGGAAGGGATCTGGTCAGTAAAAGGAAATGAAAAAAAATAATCTATGCAAATTGAAATACCAAAAACTCAATTTATCGGTCAGTTAAATGAAAGCGTGGTAAGTAGAAGTGGTCCACGTGGATTAGCAATGCTCACGCGACATTCATTTCCAAATCGTCACATCTTTAATTCAATATCCGATGAATATCATGATATTGGATTTACACAAATGGGTGGAAGAGTGCGAAGAAGAACGCCTGAAGAGCAATATTCATTTATGAGATATTGTGCTCAAGAAGGGCTGAGGGTTATCCCTCCTTTTGGGATAAATCGGTCGGCGATCGACCTTCCATTTCTTGGGCATGCAGAGACTCTGGATATATTTATGGCTCATGCAGACGTCGCATCCGCAGAGAAAGTCGCTCATGATTTATTACTTGATATGTCACAAGCACATCAAAAAGGTGTTGTGTATGGAGATAGATGGTCGAAAAATATCCTGGTCGATCCGAAATATGGACCGATGCATATTGATTTTGATCTTGAGATTTCAGGTCCTGTTTCAGCTGATTTAGATCTAGCTCAAATGGGTTATTATATTTTGTGTGGTGGGAAAGGAAAAGTCATCTCAATTATTGCTCAGTTCTTGGGTAGAATAGAATCACTAGATTCACTCCATAATATCGAAACATTTTTGCGTGGACATGCGAGACATTTTTTTGAGAGACCAACATATGGTCATGTTATGGAAGAAACAGAAACAGTAATTGATTCTATGTTTCATATTCACGAACAATTAAAATATTCATAATTATTTATGAAACTTGTCATTTTTGACTTTGATGGATTACTTGTTAACACGGAAAAAGTTATTTACCAGAGTCTCAAAAAATTATTTAAAAAAAATAATTATGAGTTGGTTTGGGAGTATTACTGCAAATATTTAGGAATGCCTGTGCAAGAAGCACTTCCGCATTATTTTCAGGATTTTCCAATCACCAAAACGTACGATGAATTTGTGGCATTGAGAGATAAAGTTGTAGCAGGCGAACTTGAACGTTCATTACAGCTCATGTCTGGAGCAATAGAGCTCCTTACCTATCTGAAAAAGCAAGGAATTACTCAAGTGGTTGCAAGCTCAGGTCAGAAACAGTATGTCAAAAATGCAATGGATAGATTGGACATAATGAAGTATTTTTTGGAAATTATCACATCAGAAGATGTGAAGCGCAATAAACCACATCCAGATATTTTTTTGAAAGTATTAGCGCGTACAAAATGCAATCCAGAAGATGCTCTTGTGATCGAAGATTCACCCCATGGAATTGAAGCAGCGTATCGCGCAGGAATAAAATCTATTGCGGTGCCAACAAAAGGATTAGATATAAAAAAATTTAATAATGCTCATGTTGTGTCAAGCTCGTTATATGAGGTAAAAGAAATGCTATATTCTAATAAAATTCATTTTTGATATTCGTATGAGTAGTTTAGGAGTAGAGGACTTCCTGCCAGTGTGGGTCGACTTCGACCGTCACATCGAGAAAGACTTTCTTATTGATGGCAAGGGCAATTTCTTTTCGTGCATAGCTTCCCAGCTCTTTAATCTTACGACCTGCCGCTCCAATCAGCATTTTCTTATGCCGATCGTTTGTGGTGAGAATTCGTGCCTTGATGTACATGAGATTATTCTTTCGCTCAATAATTTTATCCACTACGGCCGTTGTAGAGTAGGGGATTTCCTCTCCCATCATAATAAATACCTTTTCACGGATTAGTTCGGCAATAAATGTCTTGCTATCCATATTGAGGAGCGGGTATACATGATCCGGATCAACCATTGACACTTCTTTTTCTTCAGAAAGAATCTCAAAGAGCCGATCAAGGAGATCTTCAAATCCATTCCCTTTAAGAGCAGAAATATGGAATGTTTCTTCAAATTCATCCTCAAGGAACATGTATTGGGGAAGGTATGTTTGTTTTTTATCATTTTTATTCACCACAAGGATCACTGGCGCTTTGATTTTGCGGGCAATTCCCAAGACACGCGCTTCTTCAAAATCTCGTTTGCGGGTGGGGTCAATAAAATAAAGCACTGCATCGACCTCTTTGTTTACCGATTCAAGCGTTGTCCGATTGATTTTTCGCGCAAGCGAATCTTTCGTTTTATCAAAGATTCCTGGTGTATCGGTGAAGATGATTCTTCCTCGTTCGTCAGAATAGAGTCCTTGAATCGGGAAGCGAGTCGTCTGCGGTTTTGGTGAGGTTATCGCTACTTTTTGGCCAATGACATTATTCACAAATGTTGATTTGCCGACATTTGGCCGACCGAGTAGGAGTACTATGCCTTCTTTCATAGGGTATATTGTACCATAGACGCAGCCTCAAGTTGCGTAAAAGCCTTGATATTTGCTCGAAATATATCTGCGTCCAACGGGACGTTGAGGCTTTGAAGGATTTGTTCGATTGGTCGACCAACACGAAGCACGCCACGAGAAATATATTTTTTTAAACTCAAATCGACATCAGGATCAGTTTCTGATGTATGCGACAAAAGTGGCCTGCTTAAAAAAGCCCATGGTAACTCATCCTCTTCAAGTTCGCTCTGTGTAAGGCATTGGTTAGGTGTTCTACACACAGGATAGGCCAGAAATCCAGCAAAGTTGCCCGTAGTACATAAAAATGTGGGCTCTCCATAGGGTGGTTTTTTTTGTACCGCAATGGTATTGGCTTCATAATCTCTATTTCCTCGTATGCCAACAGAGATACAGTGCACGTCGATATGACCATCGTATTGAGCATCAAGTAATTTTGCGACCCAGTTTGGCTCAGCACGATAACACGTCGGAGCGTCAAACCCAGAAATGTTTTCTAATCCTAGATATTTTACTATCTCGCGTACCGAATCAGGAATTGGCTGACCTTCTTTTATCATGAAGATATTATAGGATAGAATCGTTTATTTTGTGCATCAAATTATATCAAGATCAATTTACGTCAAGATTTGATAAAATAGAGCTTGCTTTGCCCGGTCGTCTAATGGCAGGACAACGGACTTTGGATCCGTTTATCATGGTTCGAATCCATGCTGGGCAGCATTTTATGAATAATCAAAAAAACCATTTACTTAAGTGTAGGATTTGCCAAAGAGAGCTGACTGTTTTGGCTACACACATCATTCGAAGCCATAAAATTACCACAGCTGAATATAAAAGCCGCTTCCCTGGTTCTAAGATGACAACAGATGAATTTCGAGGAAAATTAAGCACAACAGCTAAGAGTAGATTTAAAAAAAATCCTCACTTAAGAATACAAGTAGCCTCACGAACTTTTGATTTCATTAAAAATGAAAGACTTAGAATTCTTCTCTCGAGAGATTACAAAACTGCAAAAATGTGTTTAAGGAATACTCTGTGGAAACCAGCAATCATTTTATACGCATCGCTAATTGAAGCAATACTAATAGAAAATACAGGAAAAGGAAGCTTTGCTACCGCATTAGAAGGGGCACTTAAAGATGGTGTTGTTTCTGAAACAGAATTTCATCAAATACATATTGTTAGAGATTCGAGAAATTTTGTCCACTTACATAAAGAGTTGTCAGTAGAGGGAAAAGGAGTAATAAATGATTACTGGGCTAAGACCCTTTCTGACATTTGTGAATCTCTAATAAATAGGCTTAGAAATGCAAAAAAGTTATAAGGACGCTTTGAGTCCCAACCGGCACACTCAACCATCAATACCATAAATACCCACAAACTCCTCATCCAGATTGTCACAAATACTAAATATTAGAACAAGAAATATTTGATGATACAATACAGTATGGATCCTGCATTGAAAAAAGTTATTTTTACTTTTGGAACACTCTACGAACCTCGTATAACCAAAGCTTTATTGGGAGAGCTTCCTGACTATTTTGATACAGAGCTTGTGGGATTTTCAATTTATCGTGGTGGAACAGATCAATTACCCGATCAAGTCAAGCAAGATATTATCACTCATAGAGGATCTTTGGATGGACTTACGTATCATTTTGCTAAACCTGATGAATCTGAAAATGTCATCACCGGCAGAGCGTGGATGATAACAGATCTGCAAGAGAAAATACTTGATGCGTGGGAACGATATCCCGCATGGTATCAAAAGCAAGATGTGCAGGTGCGAGATAAACAAGGACATCTGAAAAAAGCTATTGCATACACACAAGACGGTGACGGAGATCCCGTAGATCTTGCGGTGTTTGAGCGAGTGCCTGGTGGTGTTCAGGAATATATCTCAGAGGCAAAGAGAGTAAGAGAAGATGTATTAAATCATATATGAATACACAAAAAATAATTAAAGAACTGCAGGCACAACATCCAGGAAAAAAGGTCATTCTTGATCCTCCTGATAATCCAACAGAAATTATCTGCGAAATAGAGCCCACCGCGGTTCACCCTGAAAGAAGCGTTGCACTGGCGATCGTGGGTACATCTAAACCACACTATCACAAAAAATCTACAGAAATTTATGAAGCAATAAAAGGGATTTTGACTGTGTATATAGAAGGAAAGAAACATGTTTTGCATGAAGGAGAGAAAATAACAATAGAGCCTCATGTCATTCATTACGTCGAAGGTGATGAAGCATGGTTTTTGATATATTCAAGTCCAGGCTGGACATTTGAGGATCATATTGTTGTTGAAGAAAAGTACAATTTCGAATGAAAATGTTGGTATACTTGTGCTATGAAAGCAGTTTGGGACTACAACACAGAAGAACTCCAGAAGACCGAAAACGGAAGAATATTTCTTCTTGAAAGACAGATCAACTTCGGTCCGGATCAGGGCACAAAAATAGAATTATCTCAGGTAAAAAAGTATTGGGATAAACTCAAGTTTATTCCCAAAAGGAAAAAACTTCTTGAAATGTACCTATGAATGCAACCAGCATACTGAACTCGTATCAAAATCAGATTCTCAATAAAATTGCAGAAGATACTTTTATTTCCAGTCAGTTTTATTTTACAGGAGGGACGGCCTTGAGCGAAGCATACCTTCAACATCGGGAAAGTGATGATCTTGATTTTTTTACCAATCGCACATTTGATGTTCAAGGTATTCTTGCACGACTTACTGGATGGGCAAAGGAGCTTAGATACACTTCGCAAACTTCAAAAATTTTGTCTTGAATTGAGAAATAAATCTCTAACCTGTTCCGTTCCCACAGCAAACTGCATACGATCGTCACTAAACCAACTGAGAACTTTTGATATACTCAAAATATGAAGAAAACCTTGAAGTATGGGTTTAAAGTATTTCAAATTTATTACAAGGCAAATGGTTTTTGGGCACTATTGGATATTGTAGAGCGCTTATATGAGACCACTTTCTATCCTCTCATTCAAGTTTATCTTTTATCTAAGCTTCTGGATTTATTAGCAACAGGCAAACAGTTGTCATTTTCAGATATTTCATGGATGATTGTTGCTTATCTTGTAGCAAGTCTCCTCAAAATACTCATTCACTATATCGCGCTTATACGAGGACCAGGATATGAATTTGCGTTTAACGATTATATTGAACTGCAATTGGACCAAAAGTTAAACAAGTTAGATCCTGCTGTCTTTGAAAGTACAAAATTTCAAACCTTGCTTGCCCAAATGAATGGGGTAAAAGGTTCAATGAGTAGTTATTTAGATCGAATGATTTATCTTGTTAGCTTTGCTGTGCAGTTTTTTACCGCCACAATAGTTGTAGCAACAAGATTTCCAATCTTTATTCCGATTATTGTTTTATCAACAATTCCTTTGTATCTCTCCCTTGACAAATATAGGGATGATACGTGGCCATTTATGAGTAAAGAAAGAGGAATACTCGAAAGACTGTTTCAATATATTAGATACACTTTTTCCAACCCATCAACCTCAAAAGAAGTAGCTATTTTTAAGAATGGGCAAATACTTCTCGATAAATTCAGTCATTCTCACGACTTATATTTCAAAAGATTTTCTAAAGCATATAGCAAAACGTTACCAATTATTATTCTGTCGGGCTTTGTTCAAGTTGCGGCTTTTGCAATAACTCAAGCTCTCAATCTGGCAGCTGTGTTTGCTGGTAAGCTGACAATTGGACAATTCACTCTTTATTTTCAACAAACCCTGAACTTGGCTAAAAGTGCAGAGGGAGTATTAGATCATTACTCTTCTATGAATATGAGAAGCAGATATATAGATCAATATTTTGAATTGTTAGAGTATCCGAACTTGATAGTTTTACCTGATAAACCAATAACAATTGATGAACAACCAACACCTCCAATTTTAGAATTTAAAAATGTCTCTTTTAAATATCCAGAATCAAAAAGATTTATTCTCAAAAACTTCAATCTTACGATTGGAAGTGGTGAGAAAGTGGCATTGGTTGGTGAAAACGGCGCAGGTAAATCAACCTTAATAAAATTAATTTTGAGATTCTATGATGTTACTGAGGGTGAAATACTCATTAATGGAGTAAATATACGAACAGTAGATTTAAAAACATGGCACAAGCAGATAGGTGCTCTATTTCAGGATTTTATTAAGTATCAATTTACATTCAAAGAAAATGTTATCTATGGTGATATAACAAAGCGAAACGACGTAACCGCATTAAAAGAAGCAATTGAAAAGGCGGGGGCTGATAGTTACCTTACAGATTTACCAAAAGGAATAGATCAGATCGTAGGAAAAACTTTTGAAGAGGGAGTAGATTTATCTGGTGGACAGTGGCAAAAGCTCGCTCTTGCCAGAGCTTTTTTCAGAGATGCCCCTATTTTGATATTAGATGAACCTACGAGCGCAATTGACGCAAAAGCAGAGTATGAAATTTTCCAGAAAGTACAGCAATTACAAAAAGATAAAACAGTGGTTATTATTTCGCATCGCTTCTCAACAGTACGAAATGCAGACAGGATATTAGTACTAAATGAAGGTAGGATCATTGAAGAAGGGAATCATGATAGTCTCATTAAGAAAGATGGCATGTATGCTGAGCTGTTCAACTTACAAGCTCAGGGATATAAATAACCTACAAAAGATAAATGAAAAGTAGAACCATTGCTATACTTCCAGTATGAAAATATCTAATCAAGATGTCATCCAAAGCTGGTCTCAGATTACCAATAAAGAAATTGATGCATTTGGAGACGATGGAGATTTTTTCCGTCAGCATTTGCTGAATCCAGCTCTATTGAAATTACTAGGGAATGTGAGTGGCAAAACTATTCTTGATGCAGGGTGCGGTACTGGGTATTTGTCACGTATCCTTGCAATAAAAGGTGCAAAGATGACAGGTGTTGAACCATCGGATGTTTTATTTAAATATGCTGTTACTCAAGAACAAAATGAACCACTCGGTATAAATTATGTCCAAGAAGATCTATCGGAATTTAATTCTGAGCAAAAATTTGACGCGGTAGTTTCGAATATGGTCTTCATGGATATCCCAGAATATGAGAAAGCAATACAAAATTGTATTGCTTCACTAAAATCAAAAGGAACATGTATCTTCTCAATTTCACATCCATGTTTTGAAGATGTGGGAGGTGAATGGGAAAATAATAAACAATTGGTGGTGAAAGAGTATTTCAAAGAATACGAAGTCCAGAGAAATCACGGATATTCATTCCATAGACCATTGAGCACGTATTTGAATTTTGTTATTGAAAGCGGTTGTGAAATCATACGTATGATTGAACCTCAGTTATCTGAACGTATTGCAAAAGAAAATGCTCAAGGTCAAAGAGATGTCCATGTACCAAGTTTTATTATTATTCATGCGATTAAGAAATAAGTCCTCATCTACCATGATCAAAACATTCTTCAAAAAACATTTTAGACTTGTGCGCGTATTGGTTCTTTATTTTGTCGGAGCAATGTTAATTAGTTTGAGCACGCTCTCTTTCTATTATTTGAGAACTCCATGGGTATTGGTGATCATTATTGTCGTGGCATTTATCTTTTCTTATTTTGGACCTCTATGGTATCACCTATTTTTAAAATCAAAGTCATATAAAGGAAAGTATGAAGAGAGGCTATATTTTTTTACGACAAGTCAAAAGATTAAATTACAAGGAATTTATACAATAGAGAGTAAATCT
This sequence comes from Candidatus Roizmanbacteria bacterium CG_4_10_14_0_2_um_filter_39_13, assembly GCA_002792315.1. Taxonomy (GTDB): domain Bacteria; phylum Patescibacteriota; class Microgenomatia; order UBA1406; family GWC2-37-13; genus UBA1450. The sequence continues at coordinate 8,244 of PFOB01000057.1, forward strand.
TCACAAGCTTTTACCTGTGGTTTTGGCAGGAGTAAATCAGTTTTTTACCATTCAAATGTACTTGAAAATCATCCGTATGATGAGATAGAAGCGGTGATTGCGCACGAACTTGGACACCAAGCACATGGAGATATCACTCTTTACACATCAATCGTTTCAATCATTCTCGTATTCAGTAGCATTCTAAACGTTGCCCTCTTTTCATATATTCAAACGCATTTGGTCGTTTTACTTTTCTTTTGTTTACTTACCGCAGCTATTTTTCTGCCGATTGTTTTGGCGGTTAGTAGATGGCGAGAAGGTATGGCTGATCAATATGCCTATGATGCATTGAAGGATAAAACGGCATTTGCCCGCTTTTTTGAGCGATTATTGAAATATTATGAAAAAGAAAATGGAGTAAAGGTCGGAAAAACGATTTCACGGGTTGCAACACTTTTTCTGACCCATCCATTCATTTATGAGAGGATTCGAGTATTCAAGAAGTAGGGTGCCAGTTCCTCATTTAGGTCACGTAGCTACGAATTTTTTATGATTTTTAGCATTTCTTCATGAAGTAATCCATTCGTTGCAAGAGATGTTTCACCCAATGCGTACTCATCACCCTCAAAGTTTGAATAAGTACCTCCCGCTTGCTTGATAATTATTTGAAACGCAGAAATATCCCATGCTTTTGGTCCCATTTCAAAAAACACTTCAGACCTTCCCGTCGCAACAAAATGATATCCACAGGTATCTCCAAAGCCTCTCATATTCGTCACTCTTTTATCAACCGTTTTTACGATATTGAGAAAGCGAGGTGTATCAAATTTTGAAGGGTTAAAATTGACAAAACTATCTTCGAGTTTTTGAATTTGCGATACGTGGGTAGGTTTGCCATTAAGGGTGGTTTTCTCTTCTGCTGAAGCATAGAGTAATTCTCCGATAGCGGGCATATTTGAAATGCCGAGTATTATTTTCCCTTGGTATTTTAAGCTGAGAACCGTTCCGAAAAAGCTCAATCCATGAATAAAATTTTTTGTTCCGTCAATAGGATCAATAATCCAAGTAAATTCAGCATCTTCATTATCTTTTCCAAATTCTTCACCCAAAAATCCGTGTGTAGGAAATGCCTTTTTGATGGTAGAAATGATTATTTTTTCGGCTTCTCGGTCGGCTTTGGTGACGGGGGTTTTATCAATTTTCGTTTCTATCTTTGGCAGATTTTGAAAGTAATACATGATTCGTTCTGAAGATTTTTGTGTAGCATCAAGAGCTACCATTTTGAATTCATGAAGGTTGTCCATTCATGTAGGTATATCAAACATACCATCGCACGCTCCAATCTTTGCTATTTAGTGCTAAACATGGTACGATGAAGGTACGAGACGAGGATATACATCTTCCTATAAATCTTTAAATTGTTTATTTTCTTCCTTGAACAACGGTATATTGAGATTTTGATAAAAAGGCGTGGAACAGGCGCTATGTATGCAGCCTTCTCAATATTATTCATTTGTATCATATATGAAAGCATTATTTATCAGTCCAATCTCCCCCTTTGAAAGTATTGGAGGGGTTGAGAGATATGTATTAAATCTCATCAACTATTTTAAAAATAGAGATGATATTAAAACATTTCTAATCCTTCCAACGTCTGAAAAAAGTCATAAAAAAATAGAGGGAAACATGACTATTTACTATGACAATAATCTATTGATTCCACGCATTATTACCCCGTCTTCCAATATGATGCAGAAAGAGCAAGGTTTTGCAGATTTGGTAGAATCGATCATAACGGAGCACGGCATAGATGTGATCTGTGCAGAAAATTTACTGTCTGGCTCAACTGCAGGATATAGTTTTCGACTCAATATGATTGCAATGACACACAATATTCCCCTCATGCTCCGGCTGCATGTATATGCAGAAAAACCCTTGGAAGTTGCAATGGTCAACAAGCTTATGTGGGATCACTTAAGTTGCGTAAGCAAAAGTGTTGCAGGAGATTGTTTTCAAAAGGGGGCTGATGTAAATAAACTTTCGACCGATTATCTTGGGGTAAACACACTTGATTTTAAACCACTGAAAAACAAAAAATCGAGTCTTAAAAAAGAACTTGGATTTGACGAAAAGACCAAAATAGTCTTAACCGCAGGGAGAATCATAACGGGATCTAAAAATATGCTTCGGGAAAAAGGAATGATAAATCTTATCGAGGCATTTTCGAGAATATCGCCGAGATATCCCAACTGGAGGCTTCTTATTGGAGTCGCAAAAGCGGCAGATTCTCTAAAAGTGGAGTTTGATGCTGCATATGAGATGCTTCATGGGTACATAAAAATAAACAATATTGGCAGTAAAACGATTGTTAAGATGTTTGAGCTTGATCAAATGCCCCATGTGTATCAAGGATCAGATGTATTGGTGTTGCCCGCTGAAAAAAATGAAACACTCGGTCAGATTTTTCTTGAGGCAATGGCCTGCGGTTTACCGGTCATCGGTGCAAAAACAGGCGGAATGCCGGAGATTATCAGCGATAATTATAGTGGGTATTTAGTTCAGCCCAATGACCCAATTATTTTGGCTCAGAGAATTGAAAGAATTCTCACCGATCAAAAACTCAGAGATGATTTTATAATGCATGGTCATGAGACGGTTACTGAGAAATTTACGGCAAAAAAGCAGTTTTCAGATTTCCATTCACTATTAAAAAGCATCGAGAAAAAGAATTACTAAAATCACTTATGAAGAAAAATTCATGGGGCGCACGAGTTGTATATCAAATTTATCCGCGAAGCTTCAATGACAGTAATGGAGATGGGGTCGGTGACATAAATGGGATTACCGAAAAGCTAGATTATTTGAAGGATTTGGGAATTAGTGCTTTGTGGCTCTCTTCTATATATTGTTCTCCAATGCATGACTTTGGCTATGATGTTTCTGATTATTATCAAGTAGACCCCCTGTTTGGAAATCTTGTTGATTTTGACAATCTACTGAAACAAGCACACAAACGAAATATTAAAGTCTTGATGGATTTTGTTCCCAATCATACATCCGAAGATCATGCATGGTTTCAAAAATCCCGCAGCTCAAAGCGAAATGATAAACGAGATTGGTATATTTGGAAAAAGCCGAAATCCAATGGCTCCGTACCCAATAATTGGCTCTCTCATTTTGGGGGATCTGCCTGGAAGTTTGACGAAAAAACGGGAGAATACTATCTTCATAGTTTTGATGTGAGTCAGCCGGATCTGAACTGGCGAAACCCAGACGTTGTCAAGGAGATAAAAAAAATTATGCGCTTTTGGCTCAAAAGAGGTGTCGATGGATTCCGTGTGGATGTTACGTATTATCTTTTCAAAGATCCCTTTTTTCGCGATGAGCCTGACAATCCAGACTATAAAATAAATAAAAATAGTCAATATCACAGTCTTTTACATATCTATACCCTTGCCCTTCCCGAGACGTTGCAGATGCTCAAAAAACTGCACGCGGTGATTGATGAGTATGAAGATAGATTTATGGTATGTGAGATTTACACATTTTTAAAAGAAATTGTGAATCTCTATCGAATCATAGATCGTCAAAGTTTTGCGCCGTTTAACTTTTCATTTTTGTCTTTGCCGTGGAAAGCCCAGGATCAAAAATTGTTTATTGATGAGTTTGATGAGATGATCGGAGATGATTATTTCCCGACATATGTATTGGGGAGTCATGATTTTCCCCGAATTGTATCAAAGCTTGGAGAAAATCAGGCTCGAGCAGCTGCACTTCTACAACTCACCCTTCGAGGAATTCCCTTTATTTATTATGGGGAGGAATTGGGGATGAAAAATAGAGATATTCCGAAAGAAAAAATAAAAGATCCAATTGCGCTCAATACCAATGGGACTGCATTTGGACGTGATCCAGTGCGCACTCCGATGCAATGGGACAATTCAAAACATGCAGGATTTTCCGATGTTGAGCCATGGTTGCCGCTTGAAAATGAATTTCGATCGCGAAATGTAGCTACAGAAACAAAGGATAAGACATCTTTTTTGAACTTGTACAAATCTATCTTGAAGCTTCGAAATACCAGAAAGAGCTTGACCGAGGGTAAATATATTCCGTATGCATCCAAAAATCCAGATGTATTGGGATTTACTCGAAGAAGTCATGCGGAAGAGACATTCATACTCGCAAATTTTTCAACTGAATTACAGGAAGTTGCCTTACCAAAAGGTCATTGGAAGATTCTTCTCTCAACACGTCTTGATCGTGTCGGCGAAATCAAAAAATCAATATTGACTCTCCAACCATCTGAAGCGGTGATTTTGGGTGAATGAAAGGGTATATTTTAGTCTCAGTGAATAATTCTTCTTCGTGTTTTCTCCGGTTCTTAGTGTTCATGTTACAATAATCAGATGATAAACAAAGATCACCTCACCATATTTCTCCTCAATGCACGCAAAAAAACCTATGCTGGAAATGCCGGTGAAGTAGCATCATTACTTGTTGGTTCTCGGCAGTTTGAATTTAAAGAGAATGAGTTTTTATATCGAGACATTTTCAACATCGGAAACAATAAATATGCCGGACTTGAGACGATCTATTTTCAAAATAAGCCAGTATGGAGCATGTCGTATTATGGAAACTTTGAAAGTCTTACCGAAGAAGAGGTAGACAAAGTCCTACGGAAAGCTCTTTCGGAAAAATGGGATAAAGTACGGCTCTGGAACAATGTCGAGTACAAGGTGGAAGACTATATCTATTCCAACACTGGCTCAGGTGACATTGATGAACTTGACGGAAGTGAGAAGTTAGAAAAAGATGGTGAAACGGTGTACTATTTTTATTATGCTGGGGGGTTTATAGGGTAAAGAACTAATTCTTGATATAATCTCAACATGCATACGCACGATACAATTTTCTCAAACAAACAAAATATTTTATTTGTCATGGCGCATCCAGATGACATATTGGTTTATTATGCAGCTCTTGTAAGTAAGTTGCAAAAAGATAATAAAAATGTATTTGTACTTACTGTTTCAAACGGAGCCCGTGGGAGTCGCGAAAATGAAATATCAGAGGAAAAATTAGCCCAACAAAGATTGGACGAAGAAGTTGCAGCATTGAAATTTTTAGGAGTACCTCAGGAGAATATCTATTTTTTACATTACAAAGACGGAGAGATCGAAAGTAATTACAAACTCATCGGAGAAATATCAAGATATATTCGCAAAGTAAAAGCGGATATTGCGTGTACTCATGAGCCAACAGCGATATATCAGCAAACATACAATAAAGAAGGATTTTTTGTACAGCACAGAGATCACCGGAAAGTTGCAGAAGCGGTGATTGATTCTGCCTATCCTTTTTCTCGAGACAGATCATTCTTTCCTGAACATGCAAAAGAGAGGATTGAACCCCATACGTTCTACGATATCGTTATGACCGATGAGATAGGATCAAATTTTGAACTTGATTATACTGAGGAGCTAGAAATAAAAAAATCTGCAATGAGGTTTCACAAGAGTCAGTTTAGTGAAGACGTCATAAATGAGATAGTAGATTCAGTAAAGTTTGATGGGAGATATATGGAGCGGTATTTTTATGTAAATTTGTTGTGGTAGTTTTTAGCTAATAATTTTATGACAACCATCACCTCTCTTCAAAAAGAAATAGATCAAATAAAAAAACGAAATAAAAGTGTAGAGCTTGATAAGAAATGGGAAACAAGTTTCACAAGAAGAATCCTTCTTATAATGTTTACGTATGTTACCATCGGTCTATATCTACAATCTATAAAGATTGAAAATTCTTGGATGAATGCCGTTGTTCCGGCTGTGGGTTTTTATCTATCAACTCTTACACTGCCGTTTTTCAAGGGATTGTGGGAGAAAAAATATAGAGAATAAATAATGTCAGAATTGTTTCAGTTATACTCTTATCTATGAATCTTAATGCAGTCGGTATTGCTTCAAGCAACATCAAAAAAACACTCGAATTTTATGAGCTTCTTGGATTTGAATTCGGCAAACCAATGGGCGATCATTATGAATCTTTGGTAGCTTCTTCATCTGTTAAGCTCATGATCGACGGAAAAGAAACAATTAAAAATATCATTGGAGAAGATCCAAAACCAGGAAATCACTCGTCATTTGCCATACAGTATGATTCGCCACAAGAAGTAAATGATGTTGTGTCAAAAATCCAACAATCTGGCTTCATTATCTTCAAGGAACCTTGGGATGCGTTTTGGGGACAGCGATACGCGGTGGTAGAAGACCCTGATGGATACAAAGTAGATTTGTATGCACAGCTTGAAAAAACTTCTCCTGAAGTATAATTTCAAATATGACAGTTGTATCCTTTGCTATATCTTCTTTCTCTATTTTTAGTTCACTATGTCGGAGTATTTTTGGACGTGTGGAAATAGTTTTTTATAAGGCTGAACAGACGTCACTTTCTTGTATACTAATTCTATAAAATGAAATATTTTCAAGCAGTTGTACAGATTTTATTCTCCATCTTTTGTTTGGTTTCGTTTTCTTTACTCGTTGTTTTTCCGAAAGGGGTATTTGCTTTAGACATTGATTCAACCGTTCCTGAAGTCAATATCATTGACAAGAATGAGCCACTCTATGTCCCTGACTCGGTCATAGTGCACTTTAAGGATGAAAAAACTCCTGAAGAACTTGCACAAAAAGTAACAACACGAACTCAGCAAAAAGAATCTTTTTTTGGATGGGTACAGGTGAATGTGTCAAATATTGGAAGGGCTATTCGGAGAGATCAGACTCCTGAGACTCAACTTGAATCAATTGAAAATACGATTGATAAAAATAATCTTGAGGGGAGTGAAATGATGGATTTGAATAAAAAAGGATCACTATACGTATTTGAAGAATCTTCTGGAAAAAATATTGATGTGAAAAAAGTCATCAATGAATTCAATAATGATCCAACGGTGGAGTCTGCATTTCCAAATGCGATAATACATGGCGCATATGCCCCTAATGATCCAGCATTTGCTGACCAATGGCATTACGAAAATATTACTATTCCACAAGCCTGGGATATGAGCCCTGGCGACACTAGTGGTAACGTGGTTGTTGCTGTAATGGATTCTGGCATTCAACGCAATCATCAGGATCTGTCTGGAAATATCTTGGGATGGTATGATTGCACGAATGGCGCCTCATCGTGTCAGCCAAATAGTGGTAATGATGGATTTGGTCATGGGACACATGTAGCAGGTACCGTTTCTGCAGCAACCAATAACAACATTCTTGTCTCAGGAGTTGGTCATAACACAAAAATTATCTCGTTTAAAGTTCTCGGCGATGATAATAAAGGACAGTTAGATTGGCTTATTAAGGGCTTTCATGCCCTAGAGCAACAGTATCCAAATAAAAAAATCATTGTCAATATGAGCCTGTCTTTTACAGTATACATTGCTGATTTTGAGAGCTTTATGAATCAGCGGTGGATTGATGGAATGGTTCTTGTTGCTGCGGCAGGAAACGCTGGAGATATAAATAAAAACTATCCTGCGGGATTTGCCAATGTAATATCCGTAGCCGCAACGAAACGCGATAATGTCATTGCTCCGTATTCCACTCGCGGATCATGGGTTGATGTTACTGCGCCTGGTGGATCCTGCTCAAATCAGAGCAATATTGGAGACTGTGTACTCTCAACATCAAATGCAAATTGGGCAAGTTATATGCAGGGTACATCCATGGCTGCTCCCCATGTGTCAGGAGTTCTTGCGCTCATGTGGAGTGTGAATCCAGCTCTCTCAAATCAACAGATTCGAGATTTTTTACAAAATTCATCAGATAGAATCTCGGGAACGGGAACATATTGGAAATACGGAAAAATTAATGCGCTGGCTGGAGTAAATAGTGTATTGGGAACATTGAGCACTCCGACGCCAACATATACCCAGACGCCAACGCCGTCAGATACTCCCATTCCTTCAAATACCCCAACTAACACGCCAACATTTACCCCAATCCCAACGGCAACTTGGACCCCGATTCCTACTGCCACATTTACACCGATACCAACTGCAACATATACGCCAGTGCCTACCGCAATGGCTTCTGTGGCTCCTGTCTTGACCGGTACTCCTACAAATACTCCGACAGACACTCCATTCAATACTCCCACAAATACATCAACCCCCATTGCTTCCCCTACTCAATCACCGCAAGATACTGTAGCACCTGATATTACACAACTACCTACTGCAACAGATAGCCCTGATGTTACATTACCTCCTGCTTGTGATCTGACAACCGGAGACGCAGATTGTAATGGCTCGGTTGACTCAGCAGATTATGGATGTTGGGTTGTTGAGTATTTGGACCCTGACGCTGAATTAGTCGGGGATTGTAAATCTGCAGACTTTAACTCATCGGGAAAGGTAGATTTACTTGATTTTGTCTTGTGGCGAAATACCATTTTGAGCCAAGGATAGTACACATATTTATGAGAATAAAAAAACAACTGAAAATATATCTTGCTCAAGAATTAAAAAAACACTTGAAGTATGTACTTTTGGGTACCGGTATCATCATTGGACTATTTTGGTATATTCACACAAATATTTTCCAATTCTTTGCAACCGTGCCAACCATTGGTATTGAGATGCAGGTTCCAGAAAACAATGTATCAATTGAAGATACATTTACTGTTGGATTGAGATTAACCGACCAAGAAGTTGCCGCAACTGATGTATTTATAGAATATGATAGTAACTTTGTTTCGTACGCTCTTGAGGAGGGGGCTGAAACAGGCATCTCCCAGTTACCTATTGATTACTTTAGTATGCCGCCGGTAAAAGAAGAGGTGATTGAGACGGATACATCGTTGAAAAGATTACATATCGTTCTGGTTTCTTGGAATCAGATTGAAGATCCCGATAATCCATTTACTCAGTTGAATTTTGTATTTCATGCAAAGTCAGAAGGTGTAGCGACATTTACCTTACTAAAAAATGAATTGCAGTTTGTTGGGAATGATTCGCAAAAGAACCCGATCATATTTGAAATAAATGAAGAAACGGTGCTTACGAAATCGGTACAAATTGGAGATATTGATCAAGTTACGCCGACTGAAGAGATAACTCCAGTGCCAACGGAATCACCTGCGGTCACGGTCACAGAAACACTTACTTCAACTCCAACTTTGACTGAAACGCCATCTCCAATCATTACTCAAATTGCAAATCCCGAAGAGGTGCAGTTGGACATACGCTTGAGATTGCAAGGAATTGTTGGAAAACCAGTTGCGGTTGGTTCAGGAATTTCGATGAAACTCAGTTTAATCTCAGAGGATAAATCAAATTCTTATGAGCAAGACGTCCTATTTCAGCCGTCAGATTCAGGAGTATTAACCGGAACAATGATCCTCAAATCAGCATACACTGGTCCGCTTTATAAATTACTTATCAAAGGTCCAAAGCATTTACAAAAGCGTATTTGCGAGGCACATCCCAAAGAGGCCGTCGGAGGAACATATAACTGCACAAAAGCAAATATTCAACTGAAGAAAGGAAATAATAATATACAACTTGAGAATATTATCATTCTTGCGGGGGACATTCCAGAGCAGGATAGTGTTATTAATGCACAAGATATTGTGTTTATTCGGCAAAGTTTGGGGTCAAAAAATGTGAGTGACATAAGTCGTGGGGATCTCAATTTTGATGGCATTATTGATTCGCAAGATTATTCCATGATTTTGAATGCGCTCAGCTTTAAGTATGATGATTAGAGGTGGGTGATCCATTTTGGCAAGGAGTATAATTGTCAGTACAATGGTCGAACAGGGGCCAGTATATACCGATTCAGATGCATTTGAGCCTGATCCAATATATCCAGATGATTGTATTCAGGTAGAGGGAATTCTTCTTGGAGAGCTATTTACTCCTCCAATCGTTCATTTGCAAAATCTTTCAGGAACGGGCAGTATACATTTGCCAACGATTCGAAGGGTAATGATAGCAGTTACCCATGATGAAAATGGCGTGCGGCATGTTCAAAGATATAGCCCCGATGAACATGGGTCCGAAGTCGACCTCCCAAGAATGACCATAATTGATTTTGAAAATCAACTTCAAGAAGCGGGTGACATGAGATTGCTTCAAGAACTTACACGGGTGCGAAAGAGAAAAGCATCACGACCCGGGATGAATACCGATGATGAAGTTTGTAGGCATGGAGGAGACCCAAATTACCGGATACCAAAAACAATTTATCAAAGAGATAAATTGCGTTAAATAGTTATTATTCAAGATATGACACCAAATATTCTTATCCATTACCTTCAATACAGTCAATACACATCTCCAAGTGTATATGAAAATGAAATAATAAAATCTTTTCCAGATGAAGTGAGGGAAATTGGACTACTTGTCAGAAAACAACTCATTCATCGCATGACTCTCCAAAATGGAAATACGGGATCAAATGAAGATCTTCGATATGGAGATATGATAAAAGTTCCATGGAATCGTCAGCCCGAAGACGATATTTTTGTCACTGCATCTGCAATGATATCTGAGCTTTATCGACGAGATCCAAAAGGATTTACTCATGATCGGTCGGCTGAACATAAACTTATTCTCGCCTGTCGGCATATATCTGTGCTTATGGCGGCAATACTAAAAGCAAAAAAGATTTCTGCACGAGTTCGCTCCGGCTTTGCTCCGTATTTTGTCGTTAAAGGATTGCCGAGTGGAAAAAGCGATGATCACTGGATCAATCAATATTTCAATAAAAAAGAACAGAGATGGGTCACGATCGACGTAGATGGGAGTTTTGAGGAATTACATTTTGATCCGTACGACATTCCATCAGGAACATTCGATTTTGCAGCAGATGTGTGGATTGGTATTCGCAATGGAACCATTAACGCAGATCATTTTTGGAATGCGGGAGGAAATGGCGGACTCATTGTCGTAGCTTGGGAGTTGTTTTATGATTTCCACTGCCTCATGAATGATGAAGTTATTTATACTCATACTCCAAAAATCGTGCATTTTGGAACATTTGAAAAATTGACAGAGTTTCAGCTGAAAGAGATCGACAATCTCGCGAAACTCATGCAAAATCCTGATAAGTATTTTGATGAGCTTTTGCATATTTGGGAGACAAAGAAACAGTTTCGACTTGTGAAGGGCGGATTGATTTGAATATTCGGAAAGTCACAAAAAAATCGTTGCTCATGCAATTAATCCATGGTATTATGAGTTCATAATGATGAAGGGTTTAAAACCTATCTCAGAACAATTCGTTGATACCTATCAATCGATCCGCCTGAAACGGCGGATTTTTTAATGCCTAAAAACATGAGTGAAAAAATCATTCAAGAAAAATGTGGATTGGTTGCCGTGTATTCAAAAGAACATGGACATCAGTTGAATATTGCAATTCTTGCCGCCGTTGGAGTTCAACATAGGGGCACTCATGGCGCGGGGACTGTATTAAAAACAAAAAGAGGCTTGGTACAGCATATTGGTAAAGGACTTCTCCGGGAGGTGTTTACCAAGAAAGTAGTGAAGAAAATTCGTCAAAAAAGTAAATGGCTCATTATTCATACAAGATACGGAACGCATGGCGGGTATCTCAGAGAAAATCTTCAGCCCTGCATTTGTAAAAGTCCAAAAGGAGAAAAGATTGTGGTTGCACACAATGGACAGTTTATCCAAATGGAGAAATTCCTGAGAGAGATACCAAAAAAAATCCCCAAAAAAGTAAGCGATACGTATATCTTTACCGAGCTTCTTGCTCATGCAAAGGGCAATACTTGGAATGAAAAAATACTCAATACACTTGATAAAGTGACGGGTGCATATGCGCTTCTCATTGGGGTGGGCGACAGTCTTTACGCAGCTCGCGATCCTCATGGGGTGAGACCATTGAGCATTGGTTCTTTGCGAAGCAAGCGAATTATTGCTTCAGAAACGCATGCCTTTGATAAAATCGGTGCCAAAGTTCACCGAGAGCTCAAGCCTGGAGAGGTTGTTAAAATTGGGTCATCTGGTGTTGAGGTAATTCGAAGAGGCTCAAAGCTTGCCAAGCATTTTTGCGATTTTGAATGGGCGTATTTTAGTCGACCTGATTCTCTCCTGCCGCCAAACGGAGAAGGAGATCGTCCCAATGAATGGCTTTCAATCAATCATTTTCGAGAAGGGTGCGGAGAGGCATTGGCAAAAGAGTTTCCCGTCAAAAACGCAACATTTGTCGTCGGCATTCCCGATTCAGGGCTATCAATGGCTACCGGATATGCGAGTGCGTTGGGGTTGCGGTATCGACAAGCTATTGTTCGGGATCATTTTGATCCCGAAGGAGATCAGCGCCTTTTCATGCGTGATGATCAAATCAAACGGATTCAAAAAAAAGTTCTGGGAAAGCTTTCACTGGTACCGGAACCAAGAATCTGGAAAGATGCGATCGTGGTGATCGGGGATGATTCGATCGTGCGGGGCAATGTATCTGCCGAAGTCACGAAAGCAATTTTTCTGATGGGCGCACGTGAAGTCCATTGGATTATTGGATTCCCTCCCGTCATGAAACCCTGTCATTTGGGAGTGAGCATCCGATCAGAAGAAGAGCTTATTGCTGCGCGTCATAAGGGGAGAATTGCTGGGATTACTCGAGAAATTCGTGCGACAAGTGTACATTACATCAGCAACGAAGGATTTATCAAAGCACGACTTCGCAACTTACCCTTTAAAACATCTGAAAACCCCCAAGAAATATTTTTGAAAAATGGCGGTTGTGGCGGGTGTGTGACCGGAAATTATCCAATCAGTAAAGAGGGAATATATTATAAAGATAAAACTGAATGAATAAACTTGCAGTACTTATTTCAGATGGAGGGACTGGAAGCAATATGCAGGCGATCATTGATGCGATTGAGAACAAAATATTGAAAGCAGAGATTGTGATAGTGGTGAGCGATACGCCGGATGCATTTGGACTGCAACGTGCGAGTAAACACAAAATTCCCACACTGATTGTTTCAAAGAAGGATAATTTGACCGAACTATTATATTCGAAATATGGCGTTGATTATATTGTTCTTGCCGGCTGGAAGATGATTGTTCCCGCACATATGATTGATACATTTGAAAATAGAATCTTAAATCTTCATCCAGGATTTATTCCAGATACGATAGATGGAGTAGTTAGTTGTCCGGATGGAAGTGGGGGTGAATGGAATCGCGGAAAGTTTACCGAAAAAGCATTGCAACATTTTCTTGATAAAAATGATTCATATGCTGGATCGACGGTACATTTCTTATCCCATGAGTTTGATTTTGGTCCCATCTTAAAACGGTGTTTTGTGAAAATTGAAAGTGATGATACGGTCAAAAGTTTGTATGATCGACTGAAAAATGAAGAACATAAGATATATATTGAATCATTAATTTCATTATGTAATAAGTAATTTATGAATATTTTAATTATTGGGGGAGGGGGGAGAGAACATGCAATTGGGTGGAAATTGAATCAATCACCTCAGGTGAATACTATTTATTTTGCTCCGGGAAATGGCGGAACGTCGCAGATTGGAAAAAATATTGATCTCACAGAAATAGGAGATTTGGTCACATTTGCTAAGAATAATGATATTGGATTAACCGTCGTTGGACCGGAGGTACCGCTTGCTCAAGGGATAGTGGACACATTCCACCGACATGGCTTGCGAATATTTGGTCCATCCAAAATGGCGGCACGACTTGAGACCAGCAAAGCTTGGGCAGTTGAATTCATGCAACGTCATCAGATCCCGTGTCCTGAATCATATATTTTTTCTGATGTTGAAAAAGCAAAAGAACATATTAAAGATAGTTCATGGAGCAGTTTTGTCATAAAAGCAGATGGCCTTGCTGCGGGAAAAGGTGTGGTTTTAGCATCTTCAAAAGTGAAAGCTACAAAGGCAGTTGAAAGTATGATGATCTCAAAAGCGTTTGGTGATGCGGGCGGAAAAATATTGATTCAAGAAAAACTTGTTGGGTATGAGGTTTCAATTATTGCCGTTGCCGACGGAAAAACTGCAGTCAAGATGGTACCATCCCAAGATCACAAACGAGCATATGACGGAGATCGCGGACCAAACACCGGTGGGATGGGAGCGTATGCACCGGTTGGAAAAGCTGATGCAGCATTTCTTAAGTCAGTTGACGAAACAATTCTTGAACCATTAATGAACGGGATGCGGGAAGAAGGATATCCCTATGTTGGAGCAATTTACCCGGGGATTATGGTGACAAAAAATGGGCCAAAGGTGCTTGAGTTCAATGCCCGATTTGGTGATCCCGAGACGCAACCACAGTTGATGCTTCTTGAAAGTGATCTTCTCGAGATTCTTGAAGCATGTGTTGAGGGGACTCTTTCTTCGGAACTTGTTCAATTTAAATCAGGTGCCACTATGTGTGTGATTCTTGCCTCAAAAGGGTATCCGGGACCTTATAAAACAGGAAGCGTAATTCACGGACTTGATACGATCTCAAACCTCGACATTCAGATATTTCATGCAGGAACGAGAAAAGTTGGCGACGATATCGTGACTGATGGCGGTCGCGTTCTTGCCGTTACTTCATATGGCTCAACACTTCAAGAAGCACGAGACCACGTGTACTCAGCAATCGGAACAGATGGAGTATATTTTGATGAGATGGAATTTAGGAAAGATATCGCCTGGCAAGGATTAACAAATACCAGAAATAAAAAATGATATATCGCATTGAGGTTACGCCGCACGTTCCTACATTTATCGATGGTGACGGTGAATATATATTGTCAGAAATACTTGGTCTTGGTATACAGACGATCAAAAAAGTCAGGGTTGTTAAAATCTTCAAACTTGAGGGAAATCTTTCAAAAATAGAACTACAAACGATTATTGATGAAGTATTAGTCGAATCATTTTGGCAGGATTATGCAGTACATACGTCAGTCCTTCCTTCAAAAAATGCTCAAACGGTAGAAATTGCTCGAAAGCCAGGAGTCATGGATACGGAGATTGAATCACTGCTCAAGGCAATCTCAGATCTTGGAATCAAGGAAATCAAGATGGCAGGAACGGGCAAGAAATATATTTTTACGGGAAAGTTATCACCAAAACAACTTACCTTTATCACAGAAAAAATATTGATGAACAAGATCGTGGATCGGGTGGTCACAAAAAAAGAAAAAACTCTAATTGTTGGAAGCAAACGAACTCCAACACAAACCATTCAAATTCGAGCGATGAATAATGAAGATCTTATGAAATTGAGTCATGATAAACTATGGCTCAATAGTGAGGAGATGCGAGAAATTCAAGGCTATTTCAAAAAAGAAAGACGAGATCCTACTGATGTTGAAGTTGAGATTCTTGCTCAAACGTGGTCGGAGCATTGTTGCCACAAAACATTCAATGCAGAGCTCATCATTGACGGAGTAAAGAAATCATCACTGATGTCTCGATTGAAAAAGGCCACAAAAATATTAGACAAAAAATGGTGTCTTTCTGTTTTTAAAGACAATGCCGGTGTTATCGAACTGGACCGCGATTTTGGTATCAGTGGGAAAGTTGAAACACACAACAGTCCGTCTGCAATCGAGCCATATGGTGGCGCAATGACTGGGTCGGGGGGAGTTTTCCGCGACATCATGGGATGTGGTTTGGGATCAAAGGTGATTATGAGCACCGATATGTTTTGTGTAGGTGTACCTGATTTGAAAGCGGAAGACGTCCCCGATGGATGTATCCATCCAAAAAAACTCTTAAAAGAAGTAGTGCGGGGAGTGCGGGATTATGGCAATCGAATGGGTATTCCCACCAATAATGGATCGGTTCATTTTCATAAAGATTATCGTGCAAAGCCAAGTATTATTGTCGGAGCCTATGGGATCATTCCAAAAAAACAGGTGAATAAAAAAGCATTACGCGCTGGTGATGCGGTTATCACCATTGGGGGAAAAACCGGACGAGATGGGATTCATGGAGTGACCTTTGCCAGTGGTTCAATGACGGCAAATACAGAAAATACCAGTTCATCTGCGGTGCAGATTGGAAATGCGATCGAAGAAAAACGAATGTTTGATGCGATACTTGTTTGCCGCGACAAAGGACTCCTTCGTTTTGCGCAAGACTGTGGTGGTGGAGGATATTCTTCTGCAATCGGTGAGATCGCAGAAAAGATCGGCGTTGACATTCATCTTGATCGAATTCCTTTGAAATATCCAGGACTTGCTTCATGGGAAATATGGATCTCCGAATCTCAAGAGCGAATGGTGATTGTTGTAGCGCCCAAAGATATTGATCAGGTAATACAGATTTGTAAAAATTTTAACGTTGATGCGCGAGTACTTGGAGAGATCACAAACACAAAGCGTTTGAAGCTATTTTATAAAGATAAACTTGAGTGCGATCTTGAAATGAATTTTTTGCACGATGGATGTCCGATTACGGAAAAGAACGGAACATATGTACCGAATTTATTTGAAGAACCATTATTTGCTGAGCCAAAAAACTATAATTTCATTCTAAAAAAACTATTAGCCTCTTGGGATGTTTGTAGTAAGGAGCCAATTGTCAGACAATATGATCATGAAGTTCAGGGCACATCAGTGCTTAAACCATTTACTGGACCAGACGCAGATGTGCCAAATGATGCCGCGGTTATTGCACCACATCTCGGAAAAAAAACTGGTATGGCAGTATCACACGGAATGTTCCCAGTATTCAATCGTATTGATCCGTATTGGGGAGCAGCTGGAGCAATTGATGAAGCGGTTCGAAACATGGTCGCAGTTGGGGTAAATCCGTCAAAAATTGCACTTATTGATAACTTCATCTGGCCAACTCCTGAAGAGCGAGAGCTTGGCGATCTGGATCGTGCTGTAGATGCATGTGTTGATATGTCTTTGACATTGAAAATGCCCTTTGTTTCGGGAAAAGATAGTCTATCAAGTACCTACAATGCAGCAGATGGTACGGTCATAAAAATCCCACCGACACTTTGTATCTCTGCATTTGCGCCGGTAAAAAATGTCGATCACACGATTTCTGCAGATTTCAAAGGAGTGGGAAACGCTATTTATATTATTGGAAAAACAAAACCAGAACTTGGTGGTTCTGCTTATTATGCACTAAAAAATAAAGTTGGAAATTCTGTTCCCCATTATGATGCAATAAAAACATTAAAAAACTACAAAAAAATTTATCAAGCGATTCAAAAGAAGCTGATTATTTCAGCACATGATTGTTCGGAGGGAGGGATTGCGGTTGCACTCACCGAGATGTGTTTTGGAAACGTTAGTGCACGTATTGATACTGCAAGAATCCCGTATGAAGGAGAAATGAGGCCAGATCAACTATTATTCTCTGAGAGTCATGGGAGGATCATTGTTGAAGTTCCAAAAGGTTTTGTCAAAGAATTTGAAAAACATATGGAATCAGTAGATTGCTCTGCTATTGGAACAGTGACGAAAGAATCAATGGTACGCATTTCATACAAAAATATAAAATTGATTGAAAGTTCGGTGATTGAGTTGAAGCGTGCGTGGAAAAAACCAATGAAGGAGGTGTTTTCATGAAGCCAAAAATTGCAATCCTGAGAACTGACGGCACCAACTGTGATGAAGAGCTTTTTTATGCCTTTGAAAAAGCGGGTGGATCTTCTGAAATGGTTCATGTTAATCAACTGATTCATAAAGAAAAAGATCTGAAAAATTATCAAATCTTGAGCTTACCAGGGGGATTTTCCTATGGAGATGATATTTTGTCCGGAAAAATACTCGCAAATGAACTTCGTCATCGACTGAAAAGTCAACTTGATGCATTTATCGCCGAGAAAAAATTAATGATCGGAATCTGCAATGGCTTTCAAACATTGGTGCGGATGGGGTATTTACCATGGAATATGAAACCCGCAGAAGAGGTGAGTTTGATTTTCAATGACTCAGGTCATTTTGAATGTCGATGGATCAAAGTCCGTGTCGCACATTCAAAATGTGTGTTTTCACGCGGACTTGAAAACAAGATTTTTGATATGCCGGTTGCCCATGGTGAAGGAAAATTTGTGGTGAAAAATAAAGCAGTTGGACAAAAAATTATTGATAATAATCACACGGTATTTCAGTATGTCGATGATGGTGGAAAAATAACGATGAAATATCCTGAAAATCCAAATGGATCATTTCATTCAATTGCTGGAGTCACTGATGAAAGTGGTCATATTTTGGGAATAATGCCACATCCTGAAAGAAATACGCTTAAGCATCATCATCCCAATTGGAGAAGTCAGAGTGTTCGTTTGTGCAACAGTATTTTTGAGAACGCCATTACCTATTTTAAATAACTTATGAAAAAATGTGCCCTGTTAAGTGTGTATGATAAATCGAAAATTGTTCCGTTTGCCCGAAAGCTCGTTAAGCTCGGATTTCTTATTGTGTCTTCTGGCGGAACTGCCGAGTTATTGAAAAAGAATGCTATCCCCGTAACGCCGGTCGAATATATCACCGGAAATCCAGAAAGTTTTGATGGACGTATGAAAACAATCAGTTTTCAAATTGAGTCAGGAATTTTGTATGATCGCTCAAAATCCAAACATATTCGGGAGGCAAAAGAGCTTAAAATTCCTCAGATAGATGTGGTGGTCTGTAATTTTTATCCGTTTGACCGTGTGGTCGATGAGTCGACTTCAGAAACGAAAGCGATCGAACAGATCGATGTCGGCGGTCCGACCATGATGCGCGCGGCAGCCAAAAATTTCAAACACGTCTATGCGGTGTTTGATCCTGCAGATTATGACCGAGTAATATTAGATTTAAAATCAAAGAGTACGGACAATGATTTGAGAAAAGAACTTGCGGCAAAAACCTTTTCCTATATTGCGTGGTATGACACACACATTGCGGGATATTTGAATGATGAGGAATTTCCTGAGTATTATCCCCTTAATGGGAAAAAAGTAGCAGATCTTCGATATGGAGATAACCCTCATCAAAAAGCTGCATGGTATTTTCAACCTCAAACCAAATCTGCATTGAAATCTCTCACAAAAGTATCTGGGCGAGATTTGTCAGTGACCAATTTGACCGACATTAATGCGGGGTTAGAGTCAGTACGCCTTTTCAAGGAACCAACCGCAGTGGTTATAAAACATAATACTCCGTGTGGTATTGGCGTAGGAAAAACTCCTGCAGAAAGTTTGGCGCGCGCCATTGAAGCTGATCCGGTATCCGCGTTTGGAGGTGTCATTGTGATGAATAAACCAATGGATCTTGAAACGGCAAAACTGGTGAAAAAATTCAAACAAGAAAATGGAAGTCATCTCGATATTATCGCTGCTCCTGAGCTTACCAAAACTGCCATAAAGCAACTTTCAGAGGTACGGAAAACCACTGGTATTTACACGTTTGGTGACATCGCTCAAAAGGATGTGGTTCGTCATCAGATCAGGTGGATCGATGGGGGGTACGCACTTCAAACATTGCACAACACCATAGATGTTGCCACAAAAGATTGGAAAGTCATGACCAAAAAGAAGCCGACAAAAGCCCAGATGAAGCAGCTCATTACTGCATGGAAATTTATTACGCGAGTTAAGTCCAATTCGATTCTGGTCGTTGATAAGAAACTTCCCATGACGCGTGGGATTGGGACCGGTCAGACTTCACGAATTGGTGCTGCAAAAATCGCTCTCTCACAAGCTGACTCATATACCATTGGAGCGATCATGGCAAGTGATGCATTTTTCCCGTTTTCGGATACCGTTGAGCTTGCGGCAATGTATCAAATTGCAGCAATCGTCCAACCAGGTGGATCCTACCGCGACAAAGATTCGATTTATGCTGCCGATAAAGCAGGGATTGTGATGGTGTTTACCGGGCGGCGGGTATTTTGGCATTAATTATCCATTTGAACGTATGAAGTATACTTTTGATATGAATACAATAAATACCTACACGTCTCCCTTTTCCTCACGATATGGATCACCAGAGATGCGAACTATTTTTTCTGAAGAGTATCGATTTCAGTTGTGGCGAACGATCTGGGTCGCACTTGCTTCTGCTCAACAAAAAGCAGGGCTCATTACTTCAGATGAATTGATAGATTTGAAAAAACATCAAAATAATATTGATGATGAATTAAAACAAATGGAATTAAAATTACAAACAATTAAATTTAAATGTGAAAATAAAATGATGAAAACATTGATTTCTCATATAGAATTGGACAAAGAAGCTTTCTCGACAATAGCAAAAACAGCAACAGAAACAAATAAAACTTCAGCAGAAACAACTAAAACATCAGTTAGTGCATTATCATATATTGTCAAAAACTTTCCCAATGCACCAGATATAGAAATATTTAATAAATTTAATTTTTTGGAGAAACCAAGTATATCAAAATTAGCAGATTCAATTTTATATAAACATAAAAATAAAATACTGACTCCTTATATCACTGATATGTTAATTAAATAATAAAAATGCAAATTCATCTGAACAAAGTGTATGGAATACAGATGCAACAAGATTATCATATTTAATTAAAAATACAGTATCTAATACAAAAAGTGCTGAATTTAGTAAATGGA
>PFOB01000044.1 GCA_002792315.1 Candidatus Roizmanbacteria bacterium CG_4_10_14_0_2_um_filter_39_13
GTATTAAAATCGACAGCTTGAGGAATGGTTTGTATATTCCCCATTTCAGGCTAGAGGCAAAGATATACTAACTCTTGCTAAACATTTTTCATCGTGCCTTTGCGGACCCGGGTTCGACTCCCGGCATCTCCACCAGATTTTGTTCACGGGTGGATTTCATCGTGTTAGTTTCCCTTCATCAAATAATACTCAACTGGGGCAAATGAATCGGTGAAAATCGGCACCCCTGCTTTTTCTTGATGTTCGATTTTATTTTCAAATAACCCTTCATCAGAAACCAAGCAATTTGTTTCAACCTTCGGATATCCTTTATACCCAACAATGATAAATCCTTGTTTTTCGGAATATTCATGCGATGGGTTAACTTGATATATTTCAACTTTCGAAAAAACAGTGCGAAGAGTTTTGAATTCAGCATCGAGTAATGTGATTTGATTTGTATCAAACGAAGAATGAATATTTATAATAAGCAGTCCATTCGTAGCAATTGCGTTATACATTTTTTGGAATGCTTCTTGGGTATTGAGCTGAAAGGGAATGATATCGGTGTCAAAAGCATCAATAATAATGGAGGAATACTTTTTTGAATTTTGATTGAGAAAAACTCGCCCATCTTCATTGATAATCTTCAGATTTGGATTCTTGCGATCAAGCTCAAAATGATCTTCTGCAATCTGAGTAAGTTTTGGGTCAATCTCTACAACGTCAATCTTGTGTTTTGGAAACGTCTCAAGAAAATATTTTGGGTAAGAATATCCACCACCACCAATCATGAGAATATGATCATTGACTCCAAAACACGCGGGGAGGGTAAAAAACTTCGCGAATGATCCAAAAAGTTGAGAGTTGTCTCCAACGGTGTATCCTGATTGCGTCGATCGAAAATCAGTAAGTAAGAAGCGCATCGTTCGATCTTCTTGCGCATCTTCAAGTATATAGTAATCATTGTATGACGATGGAACTATTTCACTGAACTGATGTGTGGAGAATCGATAATGCGTGGGTTGTATCAATGTTCCAAGAAGGAAAATAATGCCAATTCCAGATAGTTTCAATGCCAGAAACTGTCGTGGCGCAAGAATAAGAGCATTCACGAGCAAAATTACTGAAATCCCCAAAATTAAATGTGTACTCTCAAACGTTGAAAGAAGATAATATCCCGAAAGAAACGTGCCAACAATACTTCCAATAGTAGCAACTGCATACAGATTTCCAACAGTTCGACCTGAGCTTTTGAGAGAGTTAAGCTGGAGTTTGACGCTGTATGGAGAAACAACCCCGAACAGAATACTAGGAATGCTAAAGAGGAGGATGGTGGAGATGAGTGCGCCAATATCGGTACGAATGCCGGTGTCCAACAGAAATGTAAGAAGTTTGTCAGCAAATAAGGAGAGGAGAAAACACGAAAGAGCATTTATTAATAATACATACGACAAAATTGCAGCAGTGGGTTTTTTATCAGCAAGTTTCCCTCCGATCCAGTATCCAATACTCAAGCTTCCGAGAATGATACCAATCATTGATGTCCAGGTATACAGAGAGGATCCAAAATAGGGAGCGATTACTCGTGTCCCAGAAAACTCAAGAATCATGGTAAGCATTCCTGCGATAAACACCGTAATGTACACTATTATTTTTTTCATATAGCAGGCAACTTGCCTAGATTGAATATCAATATATTACCGTCTTCATGCTACAATAACCACATGCAAAATATCTTCAAAATAGTAAAACTCGCAAAGCCGTTTCATAGATTTTTCATTATTATCGCCTTCATAATTATATTGACCACCGCACTCGAGCTAGTTTCTCCATATATCCTCAAGCTCATTGTTGATCAAATCGAGATCCAGATAAAAACGGGTGAAGGGAATATTCAAACACTTTATTGGTTGATCGCACTCATGTTTGGGACGAGTATTGTGGCGCTCATTCTTGAAGCAATAAATCAACGAATTGGCGATTATACGAGCGCCCGGATGGGAAAGTATCTGATTGAGAAATTTTATCAGAAGATATTTACCCTTCCGCAAAAATACTTTGACTCACAGATTTCAGGGAAAATATTAAACTTGCTTGGGCGTGGAATCGTCTCTTTACAAGATTTTTTGGGAGCATCAACCAATTTTATTGTTCCCGCATTTATTCGAAGCATCTTCATCTTTATCGTGCTCTCGTTCTATAGTCCGCTTGTTGCAGGGCTCACATTTCTTGCATTTCCGTTTTACATTTATGTTTCTTATATCTCAACAAAAATATGGGCAGAACGACAGATTAAAAAGAACGAAATTGAAGACGATACGCGGGGTCGAATACAAGAAGTGGTCTCAAATATCCGATTGGTCAAAAGCTTTAATACGCAAAAAAGTGAGCTCAACCTTATTGCAAAGAGAATGAGTGAAAGTGTGAAAATTTACGATAAGCAATCATTACTGTATCATGCATTTAATTTTTTGAGAAATTTTGGACTCGAATTTGGCGTTGTTGTCGTAATGGTGATCTTGTTTCGAAATACATTTATTGGCATTTTTAGTATCGGAGAAATGGTACTTATTTTGCAGTATTTGAATCAGATCAGACGACCACTTTTTGCAATGAGCTTTATCCTTGAGCGTATCAAACAAGCAGAAGCTGGCTCAAAGTCATATTTTGAAGTGCTTGCTCTTGAGTCAACCGAACGCATGCCAACGGATGTGGTAAAGCCAAAATTTGATCATCCGACCATCTCATTTTCCAATGTGCAGTTTGAATATCAAGATAGCGAGAAGGTGTTAAAGGATATTACTTTTGATTTGCCGAAAAACGAGACGGTAGCGCTCGTCGGTCACAGTGGTGCGGGAAAAACAACCCTGATCAATCTTATTCTCAAATTTTATGATCCGGTAGGCGGAACTATTACGATGAGCGGAGAAGATTACACCGAGTTAAGCCATCAAGAGATTCGTTCACATATTTCCTTGGTATTTCAAGAGCATGAACTATTTTCTACGACGATTTTTGATAATGTGGCATACGGAAAAACAGGAGTCACTGAGTCTGAGGTGAAGCAAGCACTCAAACAGGCAAATGCTTATGATTTTGTGATGAAATTTCCCCATAAATTAAAAGAGAAAATTGGCGAGCGGGGAGTGCGACTATCAGGTGGGCAAAAGCAGCGAATTCAAATTGCGCGTGCAATCCTTGCAGACAAACCAATATTGATTTTGGATGAAGCAACAAGCTCGCTTGATGCAAAATCAGAAAAACTGGTACAAGATGCGCTTGAGAAGTTGATGAAAAATAGATTGGTAATAATCATTGCCCATCGTTTCTCGACGATTCAGGACGCTGATAAAATCCTGGTCCTTGAAGATGGAAAAATTGTAGATTCTGGGGCGCCAGGAGATTTGGCAAAACGGAAAGGTATTTATTCTGAACTGCTTCAGTATCAGATTCAGGGGAATCAAAAACTTCTTGAGAAATATGAACTCAGTTGAGTTCAGTAATGTCTTATAGTATAATCAAGCATGGCATTAGAACGCGGAAAAAAACTACTTAGTTGGGCTGGTCATCTCATACTCGGGCCACGCAATCCTGAGCAAACGGTCATTGGACATATGCCAGCAAATATTGAGATATTTGCAAGTCAAGTTGGTCCCCGAAAGCATTTTGTGACTGAATCAGGACAGCCAATGGAATGCTTTGTAGGAGATCGATTCATAAATGCTGCAGTGGCATTACAAAGACCTGAAATTCAGCCACCAAGCCTTATCCAGCTTCTTCAGGCGTTTGCAAACACCGCTGCACGGCACGCATTGAGTGATGAAAGGAAAAATAGCATTACTCAAGAAGAGAGTATTATTGTCGGAGACCGAAAAAGGGAGTCGACCTTTCGCGGAGATAAGACATTTGTGAGTGCGACGACTGTCGAAGAGGATCATCCCGATTATCAAGGAGCATCAGTAACCACGTCTGCTTGGTATATAAATCCTACTGATGTTCACATGGGTGATACAGGTATGCATTGTTTTGGAGAGAATGCAGTACAGGTCACCGTTGATCATACCGATGGAAGCACGGCACACTTTCAATTTGAAATGTGTGTTGATTCAGATGTATTTCAGATTATGTACAAATCAGATGGACTCCAAACGCAAGGAGGCGTTGTGTTAGAAAGCATGCCGAGGCCACGGATGTTCTCTATTCAGTCTGGGGATGAAATTCTCCCTCAAGAACAAAGTACGGTATAATGTACTCCATGTTTCATTTGAAGCTTATTTTACCGACAATCATCTTAGTCATTTTTACCCTTTCTGGCTATCAGATCAAATCAAAAGGAGAAGTTCTTGGTATTGTTATTATTCCCTCTCAAACCCCAACGCCGACATTCACCCCAACCCCAACGCTCACTCCTACTCCAACGAGCACTCCAATGCCCACATTTACCCCTATACCAACATTTACCCCAAAACCCACCGTATTTCCCACCCCTATACCAACATCGGATTTTGAGGGGTATTTTGAGCAATTCAGCGCGCAATATGGCGTGGATAAAGATCAACTAAAAAAGATCGCTTACTGCGAGTCAGGGGGAGGTGCCGGAGCACGAAATGGAGATTATGGAGGAATGTTTCAGTTCAGCACGGAGACATGGCAACATACTCGTTCTCAGATGGGGGCAGATATGAATCCTGACCTTCGGTTTGTCGCAAAAGAATCGATCGAAACTGCTGCATTTAAAATATCGCGCGGTGGCATCAATGCATGGCGCAACTGTATGTGATTATTTCTTCTTGTCGACTTTATCAAGCTTTAAGCCATGTACAACGAAGTACACGACCGCAGCAATCACCAAAAAGTCAATAAGTACACTTAAGAAATTTCCAAACATGACTTTGGCACCAAAAATGGGCAGATACGCTGCCTTTAAGCCTTTGGTACTGCCTAAAACGAGACCAAGGACGGGATTAATAAGATCGGTAACAAGCGATGTTACAACTTTTGCAACTGCTCCTCCAAGGACAAAACCAACGGCAAGTCCAACCACACTTTGTTCGCGAATAAAATTCATGAATCCTTTCATAACATAATACGAAATTGGTAATTTATTTGTATAATATATTGGGAATAATCCTATTGTAACAATATTTATTTATGAAAACATCACTTTTCTCACGAAATGGAAAAATAGCATCAATTGATACTGCAGTTGTCTCGATAGAGAAAATTGAGCGCATGTATGGGTTTGGCGTATACGAGTCTTTGAAAGTGCGAAATAATATATTGTATTTCGTAGAACAGCACGTGGATCGACTTATGCATTCTGCGCAATGTATAAATCTAACTCATGATTTTACTCCTACCGTAATCACTTCGTGGATTAAAGAATTTGGTGAAAAAATTGCAGAACCATCAACAAATATTAAAATGCTTCTCTTGGGAGGAGAAACCCCAAAAGAGGCGGAATTATTGCTTTTTCCCCTTGCGCCCTTTTTCCCCAAGAAAGAATGGTATCGAGATGGTGTCACGACCTTTTCCTTTGAATATGAGCGATGGATGCCGCAGTCAAAATCACTCAATATGCTTGCGAGCTATTATTACTACAATAAGTCAAAAAAACAAGGAGGATACGACGCATTGTATGTTGACCATTCAGGAAATATTCGCGAAGGAACGCGCACTAATTTTTATGCCATGAAGGGTAAAAAAATCATAAGTCCACCCAAACAAGATGTCCTTGAAGGAGTGACCATGATGACGATCGAGAAAGTAATCGAATCATCAGATTTCACCATTGAATATCGACCTATTTCAAAAACAAGCCTTCCCGACTTTGATTCAGTATTTCTTTCAAGTACGAGTTCAAAAATACTTCCCGTCGCAAGTATTGACTCAATGAAGTTTCATATATCTTCAGATTTGAAACAATTGATTCAAATCTATAATGCTGCCTTAAACGCATCAAGTGGATCATTTCAGAATCTCGTTGTTCAATGAGCAATTCAATTATTTTACCCGTTTGAATTGATTGATCAATGTGGTGATAGTTTTTGCTTTTTCTTCAACGATCGTGAGTCCCAATTTCTGTAATAAGAGCTTCTCTTTTTGAGATGATAGCTTCATTCCTTTTCCAAAAGATCGATGTAAAATCTCCATCCCAACATATTGAGAAAAAACATATTCATCTCGAATCTCAGTAACATCTTTATATGCTTTTATACACGTCTTGATGTAGTCAATAGCTTTTGCGCGAGCAATTGAGCCCAACAGAGAATGCACCATGATATTTGCAATAAATACTGCAAGCGTAAATTGATTGTCACCCCAGTACCCTCTACTAAAATTGGAAAAGATGATCTCGCCTTTTTTGTTTACAAACATATTGTTTGGAGAACTTTCTGCCCAAACAAAATATCGATCTCGCTTTTCTTGATCCTCTTTTTCTTCTGCATATTGGGTAAATTGATCTTCTAAAAATCGATAATGATCAATTGCTTCAGGAAAAGCGACAAGCATCTCAAGACTATGTTCATAGAAGATGAGATGAGCGGACTCATTTGTTTTAAATTCTTCCCAGGATTGAGAGATTTTTACTAAATGTGCGAGAGATTTTCCAATCTGCGCTGCTGATGTCGATGATAGTTTTTTATTAAGGATTTGCTCAGAAAGGCTCACGTATCCTTGAGACCGTACATCCTCGGTAATAACCGTCGTGTATTTTGGAAAATTGTGAATTATTTTTGGCGCTTTGATATGCTCTTCTGATTCGAAACGATTCAGAACACGAACTTCAGTATCATGAGCATCGCTCATTATTAAAAACTCGATTGGAGTCTCTGGAACAACATTTTCTGTATGTTTAACTAATACTTTTGCTTTATCAAGTGTTGCTTCATAAATATTTGACATATTATCCTTATGAATCTGTTTGCCCAAGGATATATTGAGTTTTTTACCTTTGAGTCTCCGTTCCAAACCTTCTACAGATTTGATCATTTTTTCAGGATACTTAATATTTCGAAATGTAACACTCACCGGAAGGATATATATATTTTTATTCATACAATCGTTCAAATAATAATCATTACTGTCTGAAAACTATATCAGATTATACCATGTCTTTTTTTATCATCTCTTTCACCCAAGGGGCTAAATGGAGATGTGTTCCAAGTTCTAGGTTTTTGATATCATCAACAGATACCATTTTGACCTCGTATGCAAATGCTGGATCAAACAGTGGAATAGAGCTTATTACACAGGTATATACATGACAAACCTCATGTTCTATAAAGTCACTTTTCGGATCGTTTGCTTGATACATTACATTTCCTTTATATTCAGGCTTTTGCTTTAAAGATTCTGGCTTGAGAAGGAGTTCTCGTTCAAGTGTCTGATAAATAGTCTCCTCGTCACTTTGCAAGATATCATCAACATAAATTTGATGAGTCGAAACAGTTATGTCAAATACCGAGTCAAATACGGGATGCTTTCGTTTTTGGAGGAGAATGGAATCATTTACATAAACGGCAATAGTAAGAGCTCGATGTAAAATACCATTTCGATGTGCTTCCCATCGTTCAATCTTTCCTTCGATAGAATCCTCATCGTTGACCTGGGCGATATACTGAACATCATCGTAGTACTGCATCGCACATTTTACCAGTTTAGAGCGTATTTTTCAGCTGGAAACGTATTTATCACTTTATGATTCGTCTTCTGAATTTGTAGCATCTTTCAGGCGATTTTTAATATCTCCGAGTGAAAGGTTATTTTCCTCAACTATATCTGATGATTCTACTGCTGAAAGTTTTTCTTGGACCGCTTTGACACGCTCCTCAATACTTCGTGGCGCCTCATCTTCTTCATCGTCTAGGGCCATATGTTTGGGTTCTTCGGCAGCATCTTCTTGGGCAATATCTACAAACACTTCTTCTTCCTCATCTTCTTTCATCTCGTTTTTGACTTTCTCTTCATGTTCGAGAATCTTCATGACCAATTTAGCGGCTTCGAGTTTTGCTTTGAGATACACAATAAGCTCATCGCCCTTGAGGTTGTTTATTAAGAAAATGGGAAGTAAGTAACCAAGCTCATCCAAACCCTCCTGTTGAAGCTTTTCATCCGGTGAAAGAATCTTGTTGAGAGTATTGGTAATATATACCACTTCTTGGTCAATCCAATCTTTGCGTGTCTTGATGGTTTCT
>PFOB01000049.1 GCA_002792315.1 Candidatus Roizmanbacteria bacterium CG_4_10_14_0_2_um_filter_39_13
ATTATTGTCATAGTAATACGTATTGGCTTATATTATAATTTTATTTCCTATGTCAGCAAGCCTTGGAGGTTTATTAAAAGATTATCGTCTGCAAAAAAACGTCTCTCAAATGGAGATTGCATTTGCTTTGGGGTGGAAGGACACTGCAAGAATTAGCAGAATTGAACAGGGACACATAGAAAAACCCGATCGAATATTAATTGATAAAATATGTAAGGCTCTTGAGTTAAAATCTCAAGAAACTAATCGACTACTTTTTATTGGTGGATATCTTCCAACAATTAATGAAATTAAACATGTAAAAAGTGTCACAAATACACTAATACAGAGTTGGAAGTACCCCGCTGCAATAAGAGATTTCAGCTGGCGAATTATTCATTCAAACGAAAAAATATTTCAATATTATAAAGTTGACCAAAAACAAAAAAATTATATTATAAATAACTACCCCTCCGTAATTGAGGTTACTTTTCACTCCGAATTTATATTAAACAAAGAGTTCATGCGAAATAAATTTTTTGCTCTGAAACGAAAAATTTTTTTAACAACAATGCTTAAAGACTTTAAAGAGCATCAGCGCAATCGCACAAAAGATCGATGGTATATCGACTTCATAAAAAAAATGCTTGGTAATCCACTTTTTCGAGAAATATGGACACAAACAGATAATGTAGTTGACCCTTTATTAGATCACGTCACAAATTTTGCAATCAAAACAGCTTTTCATCCAAATAATCCTAATATTATTCTTACAACTTATTTGATGGTAACGCCTTATCGCGAAGATCCTCGATTTGAGATCGAATTCTATACCCCAGCCAATATGGAAACATTTAAATACTTTAACTCCCTTAAATAATTTTCCGTCAACATTCCTGACAATTCTGTCATTCCTATATTGCCGTTTCCTGAGTATAAATTCCTAATGAGCAAACTTCATGATAAAAAATATCCATTAAATGAATTAAAAAAGATATTTCTGGATAATGTTTCTTCTAAAGATTGGGAAGAAAATTACCACCCAACCAACCTAGCAACGGCTATAGCAATAAGCTCGATTGATCTTTTGAAAGAATTTCAATGGATTGATAGTGAGGATTTTTGGCAAAATATTGGTCATTCAAATGACAAACAAAAAATATCTAAAAAGGTCATAAATATTCTTCGTTATCTTTTGATATTTGCTGAAATTGCTGAAATAGACCTAATTGACTACATTGATAATAGCTTGACCACAAAACAAAATGTACTTTAACAGTATTCATATTAGGAAGATTTTATTTTTCTATTAATGAAACAGTAATAATCAGGATATCCATCTACAAATACTGGGTAAAACTTCCCCTCAAGCGGTAGATTCAACAATCTTTTCTCTCTCTCCGTGATTAATTTAAAATTCTTTAGGTTAATTCCTTGGGGTTGTTTGTTTTTGGGAACCGCAGTATATGTTGACATCCAAATTCGTTTTATGCCTAAATTTTTGTTTATTATTATTCGACCAAAATCATTCAAAAATATTTTTTTGTCCATTCCGTATGATCCCTTTCTGGAATACTCAATGGTAATACCTACTTTTGCGACGCTGGTGGCAAAGTGTCCGTTAAAATCCTTATTGTTATCAACAATGACATATCGTGCAGAAAGTGGAGACACGGCACGCTTGATTTGGTCGGTTTTCTCATTTACAAAAATACAATCCTGCATTTTGTCGCCCACGAATGTTTGATGAATATCATAGACGACATCATATGAAGAAATTATTGGCGTAAGCGCTCAAGCTCGCTTTTCTTCATACGTCCTTGGGTTTGGTATATTAAAAGAACGATTTAAATCTGATTCGATATACCTCTTGCCAAGTCCCATTGCTCTAGGATTTGCAATTATCGTTTGCCACTGGCAATACTGATTGTATCCTTGTGGATTGTCATTCCATAATGACAATCCTACTTGCTCATTTCTATGAGTCATCACCATAAATAGTGTTTTTACAAGTTTTTTATCATCCATAAATTATGTTCTGGAGCTAATGGAAATGTTAATATCTCGCCCGATTCACCCCTTAATACGTTTTCTCCAGCAATTTGTTCTGGATCCCAGCCAACACTTTCAGTAAGCTTTGCCCAATACTGAAGGGTGATTATCCATGATGAAATTCTCCGTTCATGGCCCATCTTATATGATACTTTATCTGTCAGCAATTTGATCTGACCCGCGTCATTATCATCAAAATATTCAAGTCCCAATTGTTCATACAATTTTGCAATATGAAACCACGTGGGAACGGCTGAAAGATAATCAAAACCTCTTTCCTTTAATAACTTGGTAGACCTCTCATGAATTTCATGATATAGTCCTGGGATATTCTTTCTTGTAAAATATCCTGGATATACCACCTCCTCGTGC
This sequence comes from Candidatus Roizmanbacteria bacterium CG_4_10_14_0_2_um_filter_39_13, assembly GCA_002792315.1. Classification (GTDB taxonomy): domain Bacteria; phylum Patescibacteriota; class Microgenomatia; order UBA1406; family GWC2-37-13; genus UBA1450. The sequence continues at coordinate 2,404 of PFOB01000049.1, forward strand.
GTCACTATATTACACCATTGTTGAAAATACTTTATTAAATTTTCTTCCGTTGGACAATGATACGGTAAAGCAGCAAAAGGATTGGAAATGAATACGGCTTCTTGAGGAGTAAAAATATCACTTAGGGGAAAGTTTGGATCAAGCATGTAGATTGATTCTTCGATTGTCCGACCTTTTGGAGAGAGATCTTCAGGCCCTCCATAATGCCAATCTACCAATTCTGTCTGCCTCCATTCGATTCCATCGTCTCACCGATCTCTGAGTTTGTATGTTAAATATGGGATTCCATTGCAAACTTGTGACAATGACGTATACCTATCACTCTTTTCAATTACAGTATGACCTTCTTTGCGAACCATTTCTTCTACTCGAGGGACCATTATAAGACTTGTGACATCTTCTGGAGTAATTTCATATGGTCCTGGTGTTTGAGATTCTCTCATGCTTCAATATCAAAGAAACATGAGAAGTATAAAAACTACTTACCATTAAGAGAATGACAAAATCGTCAGGAAAATTGACTGTAAAATATTTACAAATACAAAACGCAGGATGAGAAAGAATCGCTTATATAATAATCTTTTATGCTTCCACTAACTAAATCATGACTCACTGGTGCCCCTCATGTGTTTCACGATCATATCACGAAGAAGTTTTGATTTGGTGATACCGCGCTCTCTACTTGCATCATCAATATATTGAAGTAGCTTTGGACTTAAGAAAAAATTAAATCTCTTGTCTCGTTTTTCACGAGCATTATCAAGAGCTTTTTTCAAAACTTGAGAATAATTTTTATCATTGTAACTTGCTACAATAAGCTTTTCATCCTCAACTCCACTTAAAAAAAATGGCGTATTATCTTTATAATACAAAACAACGGTTGGCTTTGATGATTCAAGAGATTTTTGCACAATAAATCCATTTCCCAAGCTGTGCGCACTCGATTCTATCACGCAAATATCCGCCTCTTGAATATACTTCATTTTTTTTTGGTAATTACTTACCCGCGCTTCACGATTCTTAGCCATACGATCTACGTACTCTTCGTAGGTAATTGCAATTGCCTCATTGTCAAGATGGGTGTATCCAAGAAGCTCAAGTTCTTTATATAGAAGTTTGTAAAATTTTCCAAAATCCTTCTCACCTTCATACGTTGCTGTAAAAAATATTTTCATAAAATTATTATAACATTTGTAACTTAAGTATCAACTAACTCCATACTGATATTTAAACCTTGAATCCCAAGGATAATCTCCCCCCAACATAATAAAACGAATACTATCCTCTATAACAGGAAATATTTTCTGAATTATCTCAACAATTCTCTCTTCTTTTTCATTTTTTAATATTTTTCTACTCGATTCAATTTTTTCCATATCAATATATGCATCACGGACTGATTTGATAAATAATAATTGCTGCATATAGGTAACAAAATAATTTTCGTTTAATGGAAGTATATTGGTATACGTTGCCAATTCATCAATGTCACGGTAGATAATATTATCCGAAACGGTAGTCATCAATTCTTGAGATGTTTTATCGGTAATATTTTTTTCTTTGATCAACTTTAACATTCTTTGTTGTGACTGCTTGACAATGAGGGGAGACTTCTCTTGAACAAATTTAATAAACATTATGTACTTTGATACGTTTATTGTAGTTTTTCCCTTTCTACCTTTTTGGAGGGTGTCAAAAAAATCTTTGATATATGTAGCCACATCTATCGACTGAGTATCACTGAGACCCAATTTTCTTTTCAAATATGCATCATTATTAAATCGTTTTATACATATTTTTTTCATCTTGGTTAGTATTTTTATCGATACAGGCAATATATCCAGCATTTGAGGGCTTGTTTTATTTTTTGATTTAACATTGAAAAATTTTTCTATGAGTACAAAAACCGAAATAAAATCTTCTAACACGGCAATTTTTCTATTGATATTTTCGGCCTTTCGCTTGATGTGCTGGAATTCTAATAAGAAATTTTTTGAAATTGAAATTGAATTCAATTGCTTGAAGCGCTCAAGAAATTGCACTGTTTCTGCAACATTATGAGAGTTTAATCGTAATGGCGAATCAAAAAACTTGCTTGATAAATTTCCCGATATTTTTTCCTTAAATATCGCTCGAGGATGCACAGATTCTTCATGAAGCAGTCTTCCTTGATAATTTGAATCCAAGAAACCCGCTAATCCAGACTGTAATGAATGACCATGCTCGAAAAGCCATTGTAATTGTGCAACTTCTTGACAGTGAAATGGTGTCAAAAGCGATTTTTTTCGATCAAGAAGTAATTTTGAATCTTTTTGTTTTAATATTACCGAATGCATCCAAGCATTCGACCTCTCAGTGTCTAGATGGTCTATCTGCTTTCCTCGTATGTGAATGGTGGCCTTATTGACATTATATTCTTTGTACAGAGCGGGATACTTTTCTTCTATATATTTTTTAACGCAAGAAAGAATCTCCGGGCCGAAATAGGTGTACATCACCCACGCTTTTAATTGATCATTAGAATTATGTCCATAATGCTCCAGCCCGTATTTCTTTTCAAGGGCTCGTAAATATGGCTCAACAATTGTTGACCATTTTCGGATGAGACCTTTTGACTGTAAATTAAGTTCGGTAAATGGAAGTGATATCGTTTTGCTATTTGGATCAAATAATCTCACATATCTCCGAACTGACTGAAATATGCCATCATATATTTGTTGAGTTACCGACTCAGCATCCTGAAGGCCGTAATCTTCCATCCGAAGATACCAAGGAAAAGTTTCGTCATACATAATATTTAATCCATATCGCGGTATGAGCGCACCGGTCACCTGGGTCCATGTTGGTGCTCTTAAAGCAATCTCTTTTATGTACTGTGGTATTATCAACGATGCTTTTTGATTCCGTTGTTTTAATATTGCAAGTGCTCTTGTGTCAATACTTTCTAATGCGCATGCACCGCCAGATGTAATGACATTTCTCATATCTGAGTTATTATGAAGCCATTTTGCAAAATTCACATCTACCATCATAATTTTAACTACGGCTTCCCCATATATCTCTTTTAAACGGTCAAATTCTCGTCTCGTTAGTTTGTCCCAACTTTTGGCGCATACCGCATACGAAAGATAAGAAGATTGCTGCTCTGGAGATAGTGGGGTATTATCTCGAACCATCTGATGACATTTCCTCATATTAGCGGCACGCGATATATCAAAGGATACGCGCGACTTCGGCAGATGCGAATATATTGAAGATCCCGCTTTATGCAATTTAATATATTGCCCAAATGTTATAGATTCATTTTGTTTCATGAACATTTTTTTAGAAAATAACTGGAGAATAAATTATACTATAAGATATTAATTTAGGTGTATTTTACACATTTGTTACTCATATCTTTCAAAGTACACCTTTAAGATGTCTTTTGCAATAGGCGCCGCTACTTCCGATCCTTGGCCGCCTTCTTCGACCAAGACGGTGAGCACGATCTCTGGTTTTTCAAATGGAGCAAATACGGTAAACCAGGCATGGGGCATTCCCGACTTAGCATGAGATTCTGCAGTACCCGTTTTACAGCCAACTTCAATCTTATTTGTGATCATTCCACTGGGGCTTGATTCAGGGGCATCAATAGTAGTTGCTGAAGTTACTTCATTATTAGATTCACTTTGCTGATTAACAGAAAAATCAAAAAAAGGATATCCTGTCCCCCCCGTTGTACAAGCGCGCCTCATCCCCTCTCGAATTATGTCATACGTTTTTTTGGACAGAGGAATTTTTGAACATGATGATTTATTATTTGGTTGATTTTTTATCAATTGAGGATCGCAGAGATATCCATCATTGGCAAAAGCCGCAGTACCTCGAGCAATTTGGATGGGAGTTGCCGCCACATATCCTTGACCTATAGACAAATTGTAAGTATCTCCCAAAAACCATCGTTCTCCAAAGGTATCATTTTTCCAAAAAGTAGATGGAATAATTCCAATTGATTCTGAAAGCCCAATCCCAGTTATATTCTGCATACCAAATAATTCTGCCCATTTTTTTATTTTTTCTGGACCAAGCTTTCCGCCAAGAAGATAGAAATATATATCATTTGACCGTTGAAGAGCTTTCAACATATCAACTTCTCCTTCGGTCCGGCCATACTCAAGAAAATACCAGTTATGAAATTTCAGTGGACCCGCTGCAATAACCCCCTCATCCATTATTGTCTCCTCCGATGTGATCACTTCTTCTTCAAGACCCGCTGCAGCAACAAACAGTTTGAACGTTGATCCAGGGGGATACGTTCCTTCGGTAGCGCGGTTAAAGAGTGGTTTATTTGTGTCAGTGATGAATAATCCAGAAGCTGAAGTATCCCCATCTTCGAAGGATTGTGGATCAAATCCCGGCGTAGAGGCGAGAATCAACACCTCTCCGGTATCTGGCTTTAACCCAACCACTGCTCCTTTTTGATCCCCAAGAAGCTCCATTGCTTTTTTTTGAAGTTCAATATCAAGTGCGAGATTGATTGTTTCACCCTCAATTGGCTCAAGTACACTGAGCGTTTTGGTATATTTACCATGTGTATCGACTTCAATAAGTTTTTTCCCATGCTTTCCGCGAAGTTCGCATTCAAAAAGTTGTTCGACTCCTTTTTTCCCAACCTTGTCTCCATATTTGAGCTTATTCAAACATGAGTCATTTTCAAGATCATCTTTGTCTGCAGACTGTCTATATCCGACAATATGACTTATTTCCTCAGGATACTTATATATTCTTCGTGATTCAAGTCGCCCTGCATCATCAATAATATTTGGCTTCGTGCTGATTGCAAGGGATATCCCCTTTCGATCATTAATCACCCCTCGTGGCGCCTCAATAATTATTTCTTTTACTCTATTGTCATCAGACAGAAGTGTATAGTAACTCCCTTTTACAATAGTAAGTTGGAAAAGTTGGACAAGGGCAATCAGTAAAAAAATCGCCACGCTCAGTCCATATAACATGAACAGTCCTTGAGTGAAAGACCGTTGCTTTGTCTCAAATGACATAGAGCCGGTATCACCTTTATGGATATATGAAAGTTTATTCATTACTTCTTATTCTATCAATCTTTTTTCTTCTTCTGAAGCAACAACTTGGAAGCCGACATGAGATTGACCAGCAAAGAAAAGCCCTTCTCCAATGCCTGCAGAAAGTAAGAAGTGCTTCTCTCCCCCCGTAAGGTAAAAGGTCTTGGTGATGCGGTCAACTGCAGCAGTTGATTGTTTGAGAATAATTTGAAGACTTGAGTTGGTGATTATTGCCTTGCCCTCCTCGGTTGCCAAAAAATCCTCAACATCTTGTGTGATTGTTGTCATTCCAAGTTTGTATTTTCGGGCACGCTTTGCAAACCCATGAAGATATGCTCCCGATTCTTTGTTTTTGATCAAATACCACGCTTCGTCAACGATTAGTACGCGCTTACGCAAATCTCCCCGCCGCACGCGGTGCCAAATATAATCAAGAATAATATACATGGCAACCGGTCTCAAGTTTTCTTCAAGATCTCGAATACCAAATACCGTAAAAGTATTTTTAATGTCAAAATTTGATTTACTGTTGAAAATTCCCGCGGCCGATCCCTTCACAAATTTCCCGAGCCGATCTGCAAGCTCTCGCGCTTCGACCGCCTCCATACCAATTAAGATTTTGTACAGATCTTCAAGAAGCGGTGGATCTTTTACAAATGTCTCGGCGTCTTGAGTAATCCCCTTTTCTCGATAGGTTAAAACCAGTGCACGATCAAGAAGTGCATCTTGTGAAGGGGTTATTTCACCCATAATTACTTTCATAAGCGAGTGTAGATCAAGAATCTTATTTGAAAGTTCATCCGGCTCTGGTTGCTCTGCATTGAGGTCGAATGGATTGAGCTTATATTCAGAGCTTGCAGAAAAATCTACAAATTCTCCCCCTAAATTTTTACACAGTGTTCGATATTCATTCTCCGGATCAAGAATAATAACATCGGTTCCCATGATAAGCAGTCTGAGAGCTTCAAGCTTCACCATAAAACTTTTTCCTCCTCCTGATTTTCCCAAGATGACACAGTTTGCATTCTCGAGCGTAAAACGATCAAAAATGATTAAACTTCCATCATGTTGATTGATACCATACATGATTCCTTCATTTCGAGTAAGTGATGCCGTCGAAAAAGGAAATGTCATGGCAAGTGATGAGGTATCCATATTTCGCCATACCTGAAGCTCATCTCGAAACATTGGCAAGGTAGACTTGAATCCCTCTTCCTGCTGAAGTGTTGCCTGTTTTGAAACAATAAGGAGTGATGAGAGTGTTGAATCAATCTCTTTTGAGACACTATCGAGCTCTGCCTCAGAATCTGCGGGAATGGTGACGTAGAGTGCAAACTGGAAAAATCGCTCCGCTCCTTTTGCAAGCTCTGCCTGAAGAGACAGCGCATCGTCAAGTGCAACTTGTACCGTTGGGTCTATTACTTTTCCTGCCTTCATATCGCCTTCAACAGTTGCTTGCATCTCAGCAATTTTTCGTTTCAGCTCATTTAAGATCGCTTTTGATTCTGAGGGATAAATAAACATTGAAATATTGAGCGGATGGTCGTAGGTAATGAGTGAATTGAGCCAGTTTGCTGAGACATATCGAGGATATCCAACGACAAATATCGTTCGATAAAATTTTGCATCAACTTTAATATGATTAAAGTCTACCTCCACATAGGAAGGCGCTATGATGTCGCGAATGGCAACATCTCCCTTTGCCATCACATCGGTAACCCGTTGCACGCCACTGGGAATTTTATTGGATGTCTTTGAATTTTTTGTTCCTTTTTTCTTTGAAAACATATTGTTAAAGTATTTTTATCCGCTGGTGAGAACTACATCAGTGTAACTATCGATTGGCGCAAGTTGTTTTCCCGTATTTGATGGATTATATATATTGTAAAAGAGTTCAGTTAATTCTTGTTGCTGGAGCACGCTGGGCTTGAGTCCGACTTTTGCCAATAGTCTGAGTAAATGGTCTCGTTTTGGATACAATGATGTTTTGGCCCGATTGTATATATACTCCTTACCATATTGTTTTGCCTTAACGCCCCCTACTCCCATCTCGAGCGGACTAAATGGCACGGCAAAAAAGAATCGCTTCTCCATGACGGTATTTTTTTTCACAATCATTTTGATAAATTCTCGATAATCTTCAAGTCGTGATTTAATCACCTCATTGTGAAGACCGTCAATTTTTGCCTCCAAATACTCAATGTATGATGAGATATTCATCATTTTAGAAATAATTACTATTTGAACCGGAAAAGATAACGAGTTTAGGAGTCCACCATAAGAATAAATCATTGACATCTGATCTTCGGTAGATAAAAGCCAAAAATTCACTGCACCAACTTCAATGATTGTAACGGCAGAATAATCTTTCATGAGTATGATGTCATCTTTTACTTCTTCTATCTCTATAAAAGACTGAGTTGTAGCTTTTCTTGGAGATGTGGGCTTTGTTTTTGGCATAATAATAAGACGAAATCACATGATTTACTGTCAGAGAATTTCCTTTGAATAAAACATCAGGGGCTTCTGTTTGTCAGAATCAATATGTACATTCATTGTATCAAAAAAGTAGATTTCTTTCGGATCGGTGATCTCAAATCGATAATCCCCTGACGACAATGGACTATATGTTGCAAAAATACCGTGCGGATTTGTTTTAAGCAGTCGAAGTTGATTTCCCTCTGAGTCTTTTATTGAGACGAGCGTACCAGGTAAAGGTATTTGCTTCCGATTTTTAATAACACCGGTTATAAACGGTTGTTTTATTGTTTCAGCTTTAACCTCAGATGAATTACTCTGCAAAGAAACATTAGCTTTTTTAATTTCTGCAGGATTGGTGTTTTTTGTTTGTAACAATAAATCATTTATGTGCACTTGTTGTTTTTTTGCTCGTGTATCGATCGTTGCAGAATGATCATTTTCGGCACGTATACTTTGCATATATTTATTTAGTTTTTCTTTTGTCTCGATGTGTGTGAGGGCAAGATGAGGGTCTGAAGTAAAGTACAAATCTTCAATCGTTCCAATTTTGTCGCTTTGTTTTTTATAGATATATTGCGTCGGAGAGTTGAGTCGTCTGATTAAATTTTTGATCCACACTTCAAGTGGTCGATCTTGAATAGGAATAAATGCAAATGCTATTCCAATAGCGCCAATTATTACTCCTAAGACAATATTTATAAAAGGAATTGGAATAACTTTGTACACGATAAATCCAATGGGGAAAAAGATTACTAAATAGAGAAATTGACGCAGCGTCATAAATCCTATGAGTTTGAATTCAAAGGTGGTGATCTGTCGTGGTACGGGGTGCTGGTCCATACAATCAGTATAAAGAAGAAAACAGCAAGTATAAAGGGAGATTCTTTGATGATATTATTATTTTCCTAAAGCCTCTTTTACTAAGGCATCCGCTTCAGTATTTTTATCACGAAGCACATGTTTGTAGGACATCGGGAGCCCAAGCTCCATTTCAAGCATTTTGATTTTTGAGTGGAGTGGTTTTATGTCTACGTTTTTTACTTTATAAAGACCATTCACTTGATTTACCATGAGAAGAGAGTCCGAAATAATCGAAAGGCCCGTTGCGGGAACCTTTGACTTCTGAATAGTATCGCGCACAAACTCAAGAGCACGAATAAGCGCTGTGTATTCTGCCACGTTGTTTGAGGCGATCCCAATGCGTTCATTTTGAGTATAAACTTGTTTTTTCCCATTGTATATGAGAAATCCATATGCTGCCTGTCCAGGATTATTTAAAGATCCTCCGTCGGTATAAATGGTGAGATTCATATTATTTGAGAGTTTTTGATAATGTAATAAGCCTTTCAGTAAAGCCATGCTTCGTATAAAAATCTCTTGCAAGGATGTTTGACGCAAATACTTCCAATCGTAAAACGTCACAACCCTTATTTTTTAGATACCTCTTTAATGTTTTGAATAATTTTTCTCCGATGTGTTTCCCTCTTGATTTTGCAGTGACAAAAAATTCACTCATAATTCCTGGAGAAAGTGGTACCGCCTCCATCTCTTCGTCTTTGTCTTGTTTACCAACATACCCTCCAATAAACCCAACCACTTCGTCGTCGATATGCGCAACAAATACTGCCCCGTTATATTCTTGTGCTTCGCGGATCATTTTGTCGGTAAAATATTCGGCTCCTCCCTTTTTATATTCAGTTCGCTTAATATCATCAATACTTTCAGTATAATCACCAAACTCTCTCATGAGAGTAATAATATCAACGCGTGATTTATCACTGTATAAGTCTATATGAAATTCTGACATGAAGATATTGTAGCAGATTAGAGCTCTCCGAGCTTTTCTTTTCTCTCAGCTTCTTGTTTTACCAAATTGAGGAAGCGCTCTGTTGAAGAAATGCGCCGGTGGCCGACGATATTTGAAATATATTCAAGTGTTGCGCCATTTCGCAACTGATGTGCAATAAAAGTATTTCTCAGATCATTTACGGTAGCATTCTCTATTCCAACCTCCGAAAAGCATCGATCAATGATTTGTCGAATATTTCGAATCAAAAGCTGATTTCCTGTTCGCGTGATAAATATATGAGTTGAAGCTCCATTTTTCCCTCGTTCTTCTAAGTAGCTCTCAATTGCTTGCTTTGCGGCATTGTTGAGGGGGACATCGCGTTCAATGTTTTTGCCCGATTGTCGAATGTGAAGCTTGCCGTCATTAACATCTTCAAGACGCAATGTTGACAGCTCTCCAATTTTAATACCCGTTTGGAGCAGTGTTTCAACCAGAGCATAAGTGCGCGCTTCTTCTTTTGCAACGTCACGAAGAGCTCTATATTCCATTTTGCTTAAGATTCGTGGCGGGGTTTGAGTATATTTTGGATGAGAAATGTCAAATGCAGGATTTGCAGTAATGACATCTTCATGCTTGAGAAAACGGAAAAAAGTACGAATTGAGTTTAATTTTCTTGAAGCTGATTTTTTTGTATATTTTTTCTCGAGAAGATTTTGAATAAAACCCTCTATATCATCTTTTCGCACATCACGGATATCGGTTTTTTCACGTCCTGTAAGATACCCGATAAATTGTTCGATATCTTTTTTATAAGCTACAACGGTAAATTTTGATTTTCCCTGATCCTTTAGGAACGCAACAAAACGCTCCAAAAGTTTCGGGAGAAAGTATTCATCCATATGAGCCTATAATATAGCATACGCATATTCAAATAGCAACTTCAATATTGCTATATACATGTGTATGTAATAAGTATTTTTTACGAGGCAGGTGCATATAAATATATCTCAATAGAGCTTATCGCTATTTTGTGACACATATTCTTTTTTCCCTTTTATGAATTCTTGTCATTATTATCTTTTTTTTGGTGTTGAACCCTACATATTTCAGAGGTACAATGAGTGACTCTTGTTACAATTTTTCAATTTATTTTATGGCGGTAATATCATCTTCTCAAGATACATTTCAAAAAGATGTCCTTGATGAAAAAGGGGTAGTATTTGTTGATTTTTATGCAGATTGGTGTGGTCCATGTAAAATGACCGCTCCCATTATTGACGAGCTTTCTGAAAATATGAAAGAAGTAAAGTTTGTCAAAATTAATGTTGATGAAAATCAACAACTTGCGGGTCAACATTCAGTTTTTTCAATTCCAACTTTCATGATTTTTAAGGGTGGTGAAATGAAGAATCAATTTGTCGGAGCCCATAGTAAAGAAAGTTTTGAAGACGAAATAAAAAAAGTGACCAGTGCATAGAATAATTCATCTAGAAAATGCGGTGGTCATCCTGAGTGCGACATAAGCTCGCATGAAGGATCCACTATCTCTGCATTACTCGAACTACATGTCCGTGGACCTTTTTCAAGGAGAGATGAGCTTGTTTGAGCATAAAAAATGCAAATTCAGCAAGCCAACGATACGATGACGTTATGGGTTTATGAAGCCCTTCCATAACTTTTTCATCAGACAGAGGAAGCTCAACTTTGTGCTTTGGATCAAGAGATGTATTGTCGATTGTTTGAAGTCCTGCTTTTTTGAGTTCAGGATGAATTGATGGCTCTTCTTGATTCACTTCGACAAATTTTTCAACCTCGCGATCTTCAATTCGTGGTTCTGTATCGACAATCTCCACCTCTTGAGGAATTATTTTTTCTGCATTAATTTCGATAGGCTCACCCTCTTTCGTAATCCGCATCGTTTGCTTGTTTGTATTGTCTGGTGAATTCACATCATCAATCAAATGATGTATTGGGGTATGATTAAGAACTTTTTTAGTTTGATCGTCGTTCATGTATTTAATTTTACATAAATTAATCGCATTTTGCCCCTTGATAATCATCTTTTTTTAATCCACAGTGTGGACATTGCTCTAGCCCTTTTCCCGATGGAATATGTCCTCCACACCCCCCTTCTTTTTTAGATGGACAATGGAAATGAGGGCTGCGAATACGACAATCATCCATTCCACAGGTATTATTTTTCTCCGCTCCAAACAATTGGGCGCTCTCACCAAATGAGAATCTATCATTAACCCGAGAAAGAACTGACATCTCATTATCACCAATTTTCTGCACGACAGGACAGTTTGAACCGCCTAAAATCGTCAATGACTCCGTCTGATAAGCTCTGCTTGCAGTAAGCATCATCATTTCTTGAGAATGTATTGGATTGTCAAATTCCCTCAAAAGATCTTGGTCACGACGATATTGCTGGAGATCGATATGATCTTCGCTCATTAATCTCTCAATTGCACGAGCAGTATTAAACATGGCACCAATCATGAGTTGCGCCTCTTCTTCAAGATATCGAACTTTACCTGCATTATGTTGAAGGTCAAGCTGACTCATTTCTTGAATAAGCGTTGAATACCTTTGAAGAAATGGCGAGATTTTTGGTAAAACATTTTTCCGAAAGACCTCTGACCTCTCAATGTCATCAGTAGAAATTCCTACTGCATCAGGCAAAAAGGTTAGATCGGAATTATCCTGACTTTGATAAATGATAGGATTTGCAAGAAAATCTTCATAACTCATCAGAGAGTCAGTCGATGGTAAATCAGGAGCAATTTGCTGACATATTGTGTGGTAAATTCTTTTACTTTGGTCAACTGAGTGAAAATCTTCATCATATCGCAGAAGCATTTCTCTGATAGGGCGTCCTTTTAACTCTTCGTCATATTCATCAGCAACGAATGCAAAGACAAATCCATAATTAGCAATTTTTGGTGGCGAGATCCATAATGCGCGATTTGCACCTTGATTTATCTGAGTAATGATCTGATCCAGGCCATGTTTTTCCCTATCCTCACGAGAGCCGATTCCCGCAAGTTGTGCTGAGTGTCGATACATATCTGTCACATCCGTCCCAAGCATCGATAAAGTACCGTCTTTTTTTAAGATTCCCGTCAGTTTTTTTACTGAAATATTGCCGACAAACTCCTCTAAATATGAGATGACGTTTTCATGAATATAATATTCCTTTTGTTCCGGTGACAAATGCTCTAAATCCTGAAGCCGTTCTGCATCATTTATCGGACTATATGATTCAAAAATAGATTGTTCTTGTGGGGCGTCACGTTCCCATAGGAGAATCGATGCGTCATAATCAGGTCTCGATACAACACCTTCTGAATGAATGGAAGATGAATGAGGGGCGATAGGCGCTCTTAGATGGATTGTTGGAGATAGTTCGGCAACAGACATAACAAATTCCCTGCTCGGGGTCACCGCATGAAAGCGGCTCGTACAGTTTGGTCGGTCTTCGGACTTCTCTCCACGCGTGAAGAGTCACCGCTGCGGCACAGCTCAGGATTCACACCTGATTCCCGTTTTTTTGTAGGGCGCCTTCCCCTCCCGAAGCAATTTCGGGAAAGTGACGCTCACCAAACTAATATATAACAGACCTAGGATACTTCACTGTTAAAAAAATTGCAAGAAGCTTCTTTATGTGGTGACTTCATTCTTATCGAATATGCGCGCAAGTAAAAAAAGAAGGTCGGATAATCGGTTCATGTACTGTAAGGTGAGTGCATCGCTCTTGTTTTGAGCATCTTTTTTATATATAAAATGGGTTATTCGGCGCTCAGCCGAACGTACGATTGCTCGTGCAGTATGAAGCCTCGATGTTTGTTCTGACCCTTGTGGCAAGATAAAACGTGTTAATTTCGGAAGTGTTCTTTCATATTCTTTAATAACCGACTCCATGACGTTTAAGTGTTTTTTTATTCGTTTGATGTCAAGTGAAGATCCAGACAAATATGCCATTATCAAATATAAGTGCATCTGCACATCAGAAAGAAGATTAATTACTTTCTTTTCAGAGATTGATTCTATCGCAAGTCCTATAAATGATGTTGCTTCATCGGCGGCTCCACATGCTTCTATCTGCACATCGCTTTTCGTGAGTCGTTTTCCACCAAAAATGGCCGTTGTTCCATCATCTCCTGTTTTTGTTGTGATACTCATATATTGAATTATTTATTAAAAATTCGTTTCGGCTCGTTTCGCACTCTATACTCTATTATAATCAATAATGATGAAACTCCACGAAGATCACAAAAAGCTCATAATTGTTATTTTTTTTGGAATTGTTTCTTTTTCTGTTATTGGGATGGGAACATTGATCCAGAATAGAAAAAATATTGCAAACTCCGAGGCCACATCGGGATGTTTCTGCAACGATCAAGACAAATGTTATCCTGATGGCTGTACAAGGAAACCAATAAAAAGTGACGGCTCTATTGATTATAATCGATGCACACAAGTCGGAGGTAATTCCCCATACGGACAAGCATATGACACAAATAGTATTGAAGTTGGTAGATATTTTTGTCTGCAACAACCACCCTGCTGTGCGGAAATGTTTAGGAGTAATAATCCAGAGGCTTGCTGCTGGCCGGAAAAAGGTTATTGTTATCCTACATACTGCACCCCAGAAACAAAAGCAAATAATAATTGCGGCTGGTACTGGGAATTCCATGATAGCGCTACTCCCAATGGCTACGGTTGTATGAAAGGAGACTCTCCGTCGACGATGCAGCCCGTCTTTGGGCTACCGGCAATAGCATCATCTGGTAGCGCGCCTACATCCACGCCCAAACCTCAAGTAACTGAAACGCCACAACCTAAGTCAACGTCTACAATTGCACCACATCAGCCTACCTCTACGGCTGCGCCAACAAGTCCTTCTCGACCGACAAATACTCTTACTCCTACATATCGGCAGCCAACATATAGAGTTGATCCCAACCCAACATCGTATCAACCCCCTCAAGTCGACCCAACAGAAACTCCAAACCCAAAACCAACAATTCACATAAAATCACCCAAAGAACTTGCGCGTGAGGTGATTAATCCAGAAAATATTCAGAAACTGAATAGTAGTACAAAAAAAATACTTGATACTCCAAAAGAAGGACTAAATACCATTAAGCAGGCTGATCAGAAATTGGAGAATACCGCAAATTCTTGGATTGAAAGGATTCGAATCTTTATTAAAAACCTAATCAATTAGCATTCAGCATATCCACATCCATAACACTTTGCGCACCCTTCTTCGCGCGCAAGAAGCGCTTGTCCGCACTCTTTACAAAGATCAAAGTGTTTTTCAGTTGATGATGCCTGTTGCCGAACTAATGGTTCTAGTTGACCTACCTCTTCAAGAAGTGCTGGCTGCTCTTGTTGAGAAACAAGTTCTGCGTTTTCATCAGATCCATGCCCATTCCCATTGGTTTGTGATTGCTTCTGTTTGTTAAGATATTCAAAATGCATACGAAGCACTTTTGCGACTGCGTCAGGAAGACTTCGTACGCGCTCTTTTCCAAAGCCAAGAGTGCGCCCACCACCAATTCCTTGAAGCTCTTTTATGACGTTCTTTATTCGTTCTTCAGGGGAAAGATGTGTAGTCGAGCGGAAGTACATCGATACCATCCGTCCAAGTCCCTCAGCCATTGCAAACACATCAGTTCCCGCTTTACCAATAATCATAAATACTTCATGCGGCTCATTGTTACCATTTGTATTAATAGTTATGTACGCGCGACCCACCGGAGTATCGATTTTATATGTTGCGCCATGCACCACCATCGGTCGAGGTTTCACGGTTGGCATCTGTATCTTAATACCTTCAATTGCAGCTGTGACCTCTTCTGGTGATTGTTTTCTTTCAAGCACCCCTTGTCGTGACCCATCACGCATATATGCAATTCCTTTGAGGCCTTGATCATACGCCATTGTATAGATGCGCTTAACGTCTTCGACCGTATGTGAATTTGGCGCATTAACCGTTTTTGATATTGAGGCATCGACGTATTTTTGAATCGTTGCCTGCACCATGACGTGATCTTCAGGGCTCAAATCATTTGCTGAGACAAAATACTCTGGTCGAGAAATTTCTTTATTCTTCATCTCTTTTTCATGTTTTTCATACCACTCATCATATAAGTAGTGCCTTATGGCATGTTCTCCAAGACGATCATGACGAGTGTACTCAAACTCATACACCGGTTCGATTCCTGACGTGGTGCCCACCATAAGTGAGGTTGAGCCTGTTGGAGCTTGCATGAGAATAACAGAGTTTCTAATTCCATTCTTCTCGACTGTGTCTCGTAAATCTTTTGGCAGTGTTTGCATGAAGCCACTTTTGATGAATTTCTTTGCAATAAATTTCTTGAATGATCCTTTTTCTTGAGCATAATTTGACGAGGCTCGATATGCTTCATGTGCGATAAGTTTATATACCTTGTCAATAAATTGAATCGACTCGGGAGAACCGTATCTTATATGTAATTTTATGAGAGTGTCACCAAGGCCCATTGTTCCCAACCCAATTCTCCGTTCTCCTTCGAGTTGGGTTTTTTTGATTCCGGGAAAAACGTAGGGATCCATATCGACAACATTGTCTTGGAGTCGAACGGCAGTACGAACCGTCTCCCGAAGAAGATCAAATTCAAATTCTCCTGCTTGGTCTACTTTATATCCACGCACAAATGCCGAAAGATTAATCGATCCAAGGTTACAAACTCCCCATGCAGGTAAACCTTCTTCTCCGCATGGATTTACACAGATAATTTTATTCCAATATGCATTGTTATGCATTTTGTTGTATCGTTCTAAGAATACAACTCCAGGCTCTGCAGAGCGCCAAGCAGCCTGTGCGATGAGCTCCCACATTTTGCGTGCTCGCACAACTTTATGGACAATAATTTTTTTGCCTCGCGCCTTCCATCCCTCTATATCGCCGTCCCAGTCAGTATCATAATCTGGATCACTTTTATCAGGAAATATGAGTGGCCAATCTTCATCTTTTTTAACAGCATCCATGAATGAATCGGAAATGGCGACCGAAAGATTTGCTCCATTAATTCTGGTGAGATCTTGTTTCACTGTTATGAATTCTTCGATATCAGGATGCCAGTCCCACAACATGAGCATTAGAGCTCCACGTCGAGTCCCTCCTTGTTGAATAATATCTTTTGTCGTAAGAGAAAATAATTCTGCCCAATTACACGGACCTGATGAGAATCCATTTACCTTTTCAACCCGCGCACCTCGTGGCCGAAGGGTTGAAAGATTGATTCCCACGCCGCCTCCGCGAGCCATAATCTCGATCATCTCCCCAAGTGTCTGGAGAATTCCTTGACGAGAATCTTTTGGAGATGGCACTACAAAACAGTTGTAGTAGGTTACTGAATAGCCTGTGCCAGCACCAGCAAGTATGCGCCCACCAGGAACATATTTAAAATCCTCAAGAGCATCATAAAACTTTTTTGCCCATATTTTTCGTTGTCCTGGCTTTTCTATTTCAGCAATCGCATCAGCAATACGCCGCCACATTTCATCCGGTGTTTTTTCTATTGGATTACCTATTTTATCTTTGAGAGAATATCTATCTAAAAATACCTTCTCTGCTACACCTTTAAGTTTCATATGTGTCCTCTCCATTCTAAAATATTAATACTTCGCGCACTCCCCAAACGTTTGTCATTCCCGTGAAAACGGGAATCCAGACTAGATCCCCGATCAAGTCGGGGATGACACGAAATAGAACCCTATTTTATAATAATTTTTTAAGCTCTTTCTCAAACTCTTCCACGTCAACAAATCTTCGAAATACTGATGCAAAGCGTATGTACGCCACTTTATCCATCTTTTTAAGAGATTTTGCAACCATATCCCCTATTTCCTGACTCTTAAACTCTGTTTTACCCTCATTGGTAATCTCTTGTTCTACCCTATTAACAATATCTTCTACTTGATCTGCAGTGATCGTTGTTTTCCCTACTGCTTTAAAAATACCGTGTAAAAGCTTTTTCCTATCAAAGCGCTCTCTTCTATCATCTCTCTTTATAACAAGTATCGGCAGCTCTTCTACTCGCTCATACGTGGTAAATCTTTTTTTACACCCCGTACAGGATCTTCGTCTACGGATCGTTGTGCGATTCTCTGAAACTCGCGTTTCTATTACTTCTGTGTTTGTATTTTGACAAAAAAGGCATTTCATATCTTGAGTGCATTCTTAATGTATACCACTAGGTGTAGTATTTCAACTGTATTTATTATATCAAAGTAGATCATAAAAAGAAACTTAAAATACCGTCTAAACCTGTAATAATTTGTGGGGTTCTTTCATTATTTTTGAACAAAAAACCTCATATGCGCCACCACCACAATATAAAAATATAAGTGCTTATATGTTTATATTTCTACAAACGTGTAAAATTCAACCAATATAGTACCTATTAATCATTGATAAATTCTTACAATTAGCCCACATATCCCTCGTTGTGATTTTAATAAATCACGGGCTTTCACCGGGCTCTATTTCTGTTAATTTACGTTAAGTAATTGGGCCAATTTCTTCACTATAAAGCCCTGATCAATCACCCGAGCATGAATGGCTCTTTTCGACAATATATTCCCTGTTATAATTGACCCATGAACACCTATATAATCGACACAAACATCTTGTTTAATATGGAAGCCAATATGGGACTTGGACCATCGACTAAGGAGATCCTTCAAAATTTGGTAAAAATTCTTCCTTTGGCCAAAAAAAACGAAGAAGAGCTACTCATGCCCCCTGCAATAGTCCAAGAAATAGAGTCATTTTTTGACAATCAAGACGATGCTTTGCTAAAAGCATTTCTCGGCTTTGTCACTGTGCGCTCCCCATCCTATCATGATAGTGCCGTTTCTGGAGACCTATTTAATGATCTTATTGAAGATTATCGCTCTAGAGCCTATCGAGGTATGAAAGTTTCTGAAGAAGAAATAATTAAAGCAGCTGAAACATTTATGGGGAAGGAAGTACTGCCCCAAAAGGATTTTCAAAAGTCAGTTGGCAAAATTATCTCAAGTCTTCGAGATCGCTATCGAAATGCTACTCGAACAGGCACTATTGATAGTCCAGCGGATTTTGATTTAATTATGCTCGCAAAAGAATCAGATGGTAATCTTATTACTACAGATGAGGGAATCATCGCATGGTCTCGGAAGATTGGGGTGACGGAGATGTCCGCTCAGGTTTTTGGAAAAAAGATGCGAGCGTATCTTTGATTTCGCCCATTGGTCCTTGATGTTTTTGGTCGGACACTTCGATTTTAATCGTTGCGGGAATACTCTCCTCTTCTTCATCATCAGGCACAAGACTTGATAGTGCCTTTATCACCCGATCGATAAATGTTAGCTCCGGCTTATCTTGATAGACAATGTGCTCGGCAAGAATTTTTATGAGATCCAATTTTGTGCTATCTTTTGGTACCACTAGATATGCATGCATGTTGTAGGGTGGATGCGTCACAATAGTAAGGATGGTAAATCCGAATCTATTATTAAAATAAAAGTAGGACAGGGCTTCCCATCGAAGAGTTATTCCTGCTGTTTCTATTCCAAATTTTGTGATTCGATTTTCAACTTCGGGAGGTGGAGTTATTGTTAGGACGTAAAACAAAAATAATATCGACCAGATCGGTATGATAAGAATTTTGTCGCCAAGAAAAAATACAATTGCGGATAAAAGTAATGCAACGGCAAGATAAAAACGAAGGACGCTCCCGCTTCGTTTTTTATATGCACGCAAGGGCGCTTTCCATGCGTAGACAATTTGTGGATTTAATGACGCTGGCAGTGGTGTTGCTTTTTGGAACAGTGTTTCTTTCTTATCCTCCATACCACATTGTTCTATGTTTTGGAAGGAAAGTCAAGTATATTGAGGTTGTTTTATAATTTTATTGGTGATATTGTTTGGATATTTGTACATTTTGCACAATAAATCAAAGCAATTATATGTTAAAAGTACGTAGATAAAGCCGCAAACTCCTTGCTCTTTGGCGTAAAAGTAAATATAATAATTATGTTACCAAATCATTTACTTATGCTTACTTCTGCATTTAAAAAGCTCGTAGGAGCTTCGACTGAGTTTGACACTTATACCCTTCTTCGACTACAGGCAAAATCATACCGCTTGATCAAAAATGCAGTATCCGAGACACTTCATCAATATAAACTATCTGTTTTGGACTGGAGTCTTCTTGGAATACTGTTCCAAAAGCCCGAAGGAAGTCGATTTGTTGAAATTTCAACCACAATGGGCGTCGAACCACCATTTGTGACCGAGCTGATAACAACACTAAAAAAAAAGGGTTTTGTAAAAATTGAAAGCGATTCTGAAGATCGTCGTGCAAAATGTATTCTCCTTTCAAAAAAAAGTACCGAGCTTATTCCAATAATTGAGAAGGAAATTAAGGAAACATTATCACACCTTTTAAAGGATGTTTCTTCGTCTGATTTTCGCGGATATACAGCAACAATGGAAAAAATGTTAAGTAACTTAGATAAGAAGAATTAATCAGTAGTACGCTACTGATTGAGTTTGTCTGCGAGATTGTTTTGATCTTCAGAAAATTGCGCATCTTGTGATATCCATTGATTTTGCTCATCAGTAAGCCACTTATTTTCCTCCATTTGTTTTATTATTTGATCAATACGAGAAATTCGTGTCGAAATAAGACTATTCAGTCTATCAACGTCAGACTGATTTTTTTGATAAAATTCATCATACTCTTTGAGCTTTAGCCATCCCGGTTGAATTTCACGAAGTCTTCTCGACGCCTCTTTGAAATTTTCAATTTCTCCGGAGCCATAGTTTGGAGGGATATATCCCGCAAGATGTTGCACAACTACCTGAACAGGGCAATTATTTAATGTTCCTACAAAGGTGCTCACTCCTATCTCATCATAATCTTTGTTCATTAGAAACTCACGGGCTCCAGGTTGCTCAATAAATGCATCAAACAACTCCTCAGCGTCGTAGAAACCCATCATAGGAAACTCGCCATATATAATATTGGAATATCCCACATCATTCATCGCATCTTTCATGGTATATCCACTTTTAAGGGCTTTTGAGTCAAATTCATCAAATGCCAACATTTTCTCAGCACGGAGCTTTGCGGATTTTTCGAGCTTAATTTGATATTTTAATGAATTGAGGTTGTGTTTTGCTCGCTCATTATTGAGTAATAAAGTATAGAAGTCGGTATCAAATAATGATTCATTTTCTGTATCAAAATCATGACTCGCATCTCTCCATTGCGCTCCATAACGATCGGTTTGTTTTTCGTACGGAATATAAAATAAAATGTCTGAGATTGGCACCAGACCAATCTGCCGTGAATCCATGCTTATTTTTCGATTATCTCCAAGTACAAACGCATTGTTTGCCGCAACTTTGATCGGCTTACAATCTTGAATCTCGGTTCCCCCAAATGTTGACCGTGGTTTGAGAATATATTGTTCTTGTAGTTTTTTTCCATTAACAAATACAAATCCATCTTTTATCTCTACAATATCTCCCTCGGTGGCAATAACTCTTTTTACAAATCCCGTAGAGTCTTTTTCTTGTTTTTCAAGTTCTTTATGTGTTCTTTCATTTTCAAACACAACTATGTCACCTTTTTGTATGGTTTGTGGCAATATTTTTTCAAACGTTTCATTTTGAAAATAACGCTGAAAGGGAACATACCCCTCTTCGGGAAGCGTTGGAAGCATTGAGGCGCCAGTCACCGGAACACGAACATTGAGAATGCCAATTGTTTGAAGGATAAACCAACCCGCAACCACCAGGCCAACAAGAAATAAAATGCGGAGGATAAATAACAACGCGTGAAGTGGCCATACAATAAGAACGTTATAGAGAGATCGTGGGCTCTTTTTTGGCATGCAATTATTATAATTGTAACTCAATATAAGTATAGCATTGAAGGAAATGACCACAAACAATCAGGCACATGAAATAGTATTATAAGAGAATATGGTCAAAGCTCGAAACACTACGATCGATTTCTTGCGTGGATTGGCGGTAATACTTATGATCCTCATTCACGCTACTGCATATTTTCTCGATCAAAAATATGTATATATTCTTTGGGATTATTCCCATTTTGTCGTACCTTTATTTATCTTTTGTTCTGCATATGTCGCGTTTCAACGAAAAGATGCCGGGTCAATTTCTTTTACCCAAATTTTCAAACGCTTACGTCGACTCCTTATTCCTTATTATATTTTTACCATTGTGCTTATTTTATTATTTGGTTTTGTTTTGCATAAAGAAGTTTCCTATCAGTTTATTCTTAATTGGTTGTTGCTAGGATCTGAACGAGACGTTGGTTGGTTGGTAGTGCTATTTGTGTATGTTATTTTTTTAATCCCGATTATTGTCCGAGCTGCAAAATTTCATCTTCTGAGAAAATTTCTGATGAAAACGGTGTGGCTGATTCCTATTTTATTGCTTTTTGCCCCACCAATTGAATCGTTTCGATTCATGATGTGGCTTCCCTGGACGGCCTTTTTGATCTTTGTGTATTGGTTTACCCAAGAAGAAGAAAAAAGGTGGTTTCCCTGGTATGCGCTCGTTCTTTTCACCATTGGGTTTTTCCTTTCCCGATTTATCCTTATTTTCAACAGCCATACTCTTGTTTTTACCGAAAATAAATATCCTCCTAATTTTTACTATCTTTCATATGGGACAGTGTTAATAACGTTTTTATATTACTTTCATCGCTTTCTAACGAGAAAAAAACTATTTACATCTTGGTTGCAAAAGTGGTTTGATTTTTTGAGCAGGCACTCCTATTCTCTCTTTTTTATTCACTTTCTCTATGTCTATATTTTGAAAGATTTGACCAATTATCGATCGCTTGAATGGTGGGGATTTTTTGGAGTGATCACTATGGTGTCGGTTTTTACCCAAATGGTCATAAACAAAGCCCATCTTATAGTAAAAGGGATTATCCCTAAATGAGGGATAATCCCTAAAAAAAACTATTTCCTTTCTACATTAAAAAGCGGTCCGACAATCTGAAGATTTGCAGGAGCGCGCAGGTTAAATCTATCTTTAAACTCTGAGGTGTTGAAGCTTTGTCCATTTGCCGTAATTGTCGTTGATCTGCCAGCTCCAAAATCAGCAGAAACAGATATATCTGAAATGCTATCAAATGGCGATCCTCCTTTATTTCTCAGTTCTGTCTTAACCTTATCAATACTCCATGTTTCTTTCCCCGCAGGATTTGGTTTGTCGATTTGATAGAGGTTTTCCGCCGTGCTTGAATCCGCCCTTACTAACATAAGGGTGTTAAAAATATCTGCAACTTCTTCTGACTTGAGCCATGCGGTCTTGGCATATTCTGATCGTGAACCCCAGTCACAATAAAACCACGGAGATTCTTTGTCATAGGCACGATCATTCAATTCACTAAAGCTTCCCGGATTCCCGTCTCGACCATCAAATTTTCCCAGATTAATAACATATCCTCCATGAGTTGAGGCATATTGAGTAAACCCAGGACTTCCTCCATCGAGGAGCACCCATCCAGCCGTCGCATTGACCGCTTGTTCCCAGTTTCCACCCTTAGCATCTGGCTTAAAAACCTGACACTGTTCTGTTGTGCAGATTGTATTTGCTCCATTACTGGTTGAGCGGAGAGCATAAGTCCGGGCAGCTACAGCTTGCGCTTTGAGAACTGCCAAATTGTTATCAGTCCATGAGTCGGGCACTTCATAAATACGTTTTACATAATCTTCAATCGAACCGCTCCACCCCGTATCAGTCCGGATTTGAATCCCTTGATCGTAATCTTTTTTCAGAGACATCCCGGGGTAGTATTCGGATAGAATCTGTTCTTCGTTTTGTCCTGACTTTGCCCTCCCCCAAGCTCCGTATTGATTTAAACCTTTTCTATGTGGCGCCCCATACGTAAAAAATGCAATTCTTGGGGAAAATCCCGGATCAATCCCCCTATCGTCAGAGCACCCACGTGCAGAAGTGCCAGCCGATCGGGGGATATTCAAACTTGAAAGTCGTTGAGATAATATTTGTTGTTGTTTTGCGGTAAGAGAAACAATTTCAGACTTAATACTATTTTCATACTTTTTTGCGCTCAAAACCTCTCCTTCAAGAAATACCGATTGTTCGTCAATCTTTTCTTTTATTGGAATAAGCCGCTCCTTCTCATCTTCCAACTTAACCTTTTTTTCTTCAATATCTTTGACAAAAAGAACCACTCGCACAATTGTTTTACGATCGTCATCAAGAAGATTTTGTTGATAGGTAAATTGTTTCAAAAATTTTGTCAAATTATCAGATACAAGTATTTGGAGCATTGCGTCATTTGATTTTCCTTGTTGTTTATAAAACGAGGCGACGCGTTCGTCGAGTATTTTTTTTTGAGAAATAAGCCGCTCTTCTCCTGTTTTGATATCTTTTTCTTTTTGGATAACATCTTGTTCAATTTTGACTACTTGTGATTTAATACTTGCAAGTTGTGCGGTAAGGGTCGTAAGTTGTTTTTCATTCGTGGCAGTTGCTTTTTCTGATGATTGAAGTGTTGCGGTAAGCTCAGAAAGTTTACTATTGATATCCTCAAGTTCATCAGCGCGTACTGGCAAATTAATCGCGCCTATTCCTCCAATAAGGATCAATAAAAAAATACCAATGAGAATAATCTTCCGCATACTGTTTATTATACATTGAGTGGCTACATTCGTTTTTGAGTTTCTCTATTTGATGTATACTTTCTCTATATATGAAAAGGCTCATCCAATGTTTTTTTTTATCCCTCTTCTTCCTGTTCCTCCTTCCCTCTCCCTCTCATGCACAACTACGATATGCAGAATGTGATGCGTGTGGGTATTGTATAGATAGAGAAGCTCCTGAAAGTTGGGAATCATGTAAGGCATGCTTGTATCCATTAATAACAGGGGCACCAGGTGATAATAAAACACTTGAGGTTATTACGAATCTAAATGATCCTCGTCTTGATCCGGCAAAAAAAGCATTAAATCAACCGGTTCCTCCTGCTCGAGGAAAGTACTTTACTCAGCTTGGATGTGTGGATACTTCTCTTTCTTCCTTCTCTGATCCCGGAGCTGCCGGTGGGGTATTAAACTTTATATTAACAAAGCTCATATTTCCTGCAACAGGAGTACTTGCATTTGGAACCTTGATCTATGGATCGTTCATACTGATTACTGCACAAGGTGCGGAGATGCAGATTGCACGAGGAAAGAGATATGTCACAGGATCTATTGTGGGACTTATCTTTACCTTCAGTGTTGTTCTTATCGTAAATATTATTGGTGGAGATGTGTTGAGAATACCAGGATTGAATAGTGGAACAAAAGTGACATTTGTTGGATATGGAACTGCGACGAGTGAGGATGGTGCGCTCACCTATCCGAGAGTTGTTTTTCAATATGATGGCAAAGAGATTGATATGATAAAAAGTCTTGAGGGTTCCGCATCTCAGCAACAAGAGTATATTTTTTACCTTCCGGGGAAAATTAATATTACCAATCAAGCGGATGTGAACAAAGTCACATTCCTATTTGATAATGATAAATGTATTGATTGTAACCCACACGATGCCACACATTTTGGTGATAGAAATATTCGTAATACAAGAATTTTATTTGATGATACGGCTTGTGCAGAAAGAACTTTATTGAATGAAAGTAATCCAATATACCGCGGACCATTTGATGATAAAGTTGTTCTTGAAAATAATTGGCCTGCAAAACCAATTCAATGTAGCTTGATACAATAAAGAGGGAATTAAAACACATAAATCAGAAGTACCGTCATTAACCCTGCGAGAAACATCGTGATGAGAAGTGGTTTGTCTGTGGTGATGATTTTCTCTGGCCGCTCTCCTTCTTCTTTTTCATATAAAAGCTGAGCGTATCGAGAAATACCATACACCACAAAGGGGATGGTAAGCATCATAAGCTTTCGCGCCTCAAGATTTGATACAGATGAAATCGATTGAAAAATATTTGTTTTTTCACATTCGTTAATATCTTTTTGTTTGTCGTAAATTTGCTGACAAATGGTGGGTCTTCCTCCATAAATTAGTTGTTGTGATGGATCAATATAGAGGGTGTATGTGTACAAGGCGTATGAAACAATTGTAAGAGTAGCAAATGTGGTGGAAAGAAAATAAAGCATATGATCTTTATATTTAAAAAGGGATTCTCGCGTGTCACTTCCTTGGGTAACAAGCTCGGCATGACGTTTGACTGAGGCCATAAAGAGAGATATGAAAAAGATCGTCATTAAAAGCCATATTGGTACGTGATACCCCGTAACAACAACACCAGCAAGAGTCCGGAGCACAAAAGAAAATGATATGGTGAAAATATCAATGACAGGATATCGCTTGAGATACAAAGAATAATAAAAATGGAGCAAAAGAAAAATTACTGAAATGAAGAAAAAAGAGAGCGAGAAAAACAACGCAAGAAGGAGCGACACAATGGTCATGACAAATACCAAAAAGGTGGCTTGCGGCATTGAGATTGCGCCTGATGCAAGTGGCCGATATTTTTTCATCGGGTGCTTTCTGTCATAGTGATAGTCAATAATGTCATTTAAGACATATGACGCGGAAGATAAAAGGCAAAATACAATAAATGCATAGAGGGTTTTGCCAAAAAGGTCGGGCTCAAAAAGCTTTCCCGCAAATAAAATTGCAGCAAAAATTATGAAGTTTTTAATCCATTGGTTTGCTCTGATCGCTCGGAGATACAACAGCGCGGTTGTTTTCATTTAGTTTAAATTATACACCATTTTTGTGGTCTATATGACGCGCAAAAGGCGGAAAAGAAGAAAAGTGAGAAAGAAAAATAACACCACTTGAAAGATAGGGATGTAGAGAGTTAAAAATATTGTAATGAGCGCAAGAATAAAAAATGCCTCATTATGTATTGCAGGAAGCAACCCCTTTGTAAAGAGCATGAGGATAACCATGGTAAGAAGAACTTGTTTGTCAAACCACCATATTTCCCACCCAAATAAAAGAGCAAATCCTAAAAGGAAACTTGCGATAATGAGGAAAATTTCTTTTGTGTCAAAGTAAAATGGTCCAAAGTACATATATTATTTTTGGTAACTAAATTTATTGTATCCTACAATTGTTTTACTATTCAACCGGAACGTACACCTTCACGGTATTTCCACCTGATAGAGTGATTGTGTGGATCTCCAACTTTGTTCCTTTTTCAATTTTTACAAATCGTCGCTCATTCTCGCCACCTTCTGATGCCTGTACTCCTTTTGCAAAAGGAGCATAATTCGTTCCTTCTGGTGGGATTGCCCGAGGAATTTTTGCCGTTTCTAAATGATCTTTAAGCGTTGCATCTTCTTGGATATTTCCAAGATATGCAAAAATCGCCACTGGGGATTTTTGAAGAGTAGCAACAAATTCAGGATTCAGTGTTGGAGTATTTGCCACAAAAAGTCGTGGGCTTAAAGACCGCATGATACTGAATGAAAATAAGATGGAGACAAATATCAAAATGTATAGCTTTGTTTTCTTTTTTTTATGCATATATATGAATAAGTTTATTTAATACAAATAACAGGTTTGGTAATTCCAAGGCTAGCCATAAACGCAAGGACTTCTTCGGAACAAAATGTTTGCGTTGTTACGTCGGTCGTTACGCTAAAAACTACTGTCGGAATGGGGGTTGGAGCAGAACCATCTCCCATGCTCAAAAATGGTAAGTATATTAAATTTTGTGTTGGTATAGGAGTAGTAGTTGTTTGATAAGTTGATTGACTATTACCAGATGTGGAAGTTTGTGAGCTGCCTCTTTCACATGTGGCATATCCATCTTGTCTCAATCGTGTGCAGGTATAATTAATCGTTCGACAAGGACTAATTCCTGCATAGTTTTCACTTGCTTGAAATGGAAATGTATCAACCTTAAGATTTACTGATTCTCCATAATTCAATGTATATTCTCCAAAAAAATGTGCGTCTTGGGCTTGAGTTTCAAATCCTTTTTCATTAACATCTCCAGATGTATCGGGTAAATTACCCGGACCCGCAATATGTATCGCATTATATCCAACTTGAACTCCACCTGAAGTATTTGTTTTTCTTTTAATTTTTATGGCCTTAGCCTTATTTAATAATGCTGGCACAGGTGTGGGAGTATGACCAGCTATGTGATATATGTCTATTGATACCTGCTCTATATCCATACAGGTAGTGGTTGGATTTGGTGTAGGTGAATTTTGAGTATTGGGATTAGATGTTGGCGTAGAGGAAGGATTAGAAGTTGGAATGGACGTGTTTGTGGGAACTCCTTCGCATTCTGCAAGGGCTGGTACACAAACGCCGGTGTTTGGACAATGAACATAGTTTGTTTGTTGACATCGTGGCGTTGGAGATGGGGTTACTGGCGGATTGGTTGGAACAGTAGTACTTGTTGGATTTGTTCCCTGGTCTGGGTTGAGATCTTTTTCCGGCACCCCTCCCCAATAATCTGATTTGTAAATAGAGATGAATGGACCATTGTCTCGAACTCCAACAAGAACACTGTTTCCATTCGCTTTTCCCAAAACCTGACCAGCACGAACCATGGGGAGTTGGATGGGGTTGAGATTTGCCCCCGCTGATTCTTGAGCTCCTTTAACCTGATTATATGCATTTTGTATTTGCTGGTCGACACAAATATTTTTTACATATATCCAATAGCCACCACTGCATGTTTTTCCGTTTGCGCAGGTTTTTGTACCTGTGAAATATTCATGCCTTCCTATATGAAGTGTCACGCGGTCTGAAGCTGCAAAAACCACCATGGCCTCCATTCCTCCCCCAATATCATACCCCGTGCTGGGCATTTTGACATCTTTGTTGTTTGGATCAACGGGCACTTCTAAAATATACGTTCCCCCATCGGGTGGGTCATATGCAGAAACGAGTCTTTTTGG